>JAISCE010000048.1 GCA_031265765.1 Azoarcus sp. | reverse complement strand
ATCCCCTAATTCGTCCAGAAATCAAGATTTTTCTCTAAACCCTGATTTCCCAACAACCGTGCGGGTTT
The DNA here is from genome assembly GCA_031265765.1 of Azoarcus sp. Lineage (GTDB taxonomy): Bacteria > Pseudomonadota > Gammaproteobacteria > Burkholderiales > Rhodocyclaceae > WRNU01. The sequence continues at coordinate 49,997 of JAISCE010000048.1, read as the reverse complement.
CCGGGCGATTTTTCCCGATTCCCACTGTCCGGTTTCTACCTCCTCCCTTCTCCATGATGCGCCGCCCACGCCATGTGCATGTCAGCTTGGCGGCTGTGCCGTTCGATCACCGGCTCTACCACTTCGTGCTCGCCTTCTCGCATTGGGAGTACGCTTGCGTGGTCGAGGAAGAGGCGCGGGTGACGCGCTGCTCGACCTTCACCGTGCGCGGAGTGCTCTACAGCGCGCCCTCGCGGCTGATCGGGCAGCGACTCAAGGTGCGCCTGTACGCCGGACGGCTGGATTGCTACCTGTCCGGGGCGCTCGTGCATAGCGTCCCACGACATACACGTACTGATGCCAAGCGGCTTCGCGTTCTCGATTACCGTCACTTCATCGACGCGCTCAAGAGGAAACCGCAAGCCTTCAGACATTTGGTGTTCCGCGACGATCTGTTCCCCCGCGACGCCTACCGCCGCGCGTGGGAACAACTCGATGCGCGCCTGTCACCGCGCCAAGCCTGTAAAACCATGGTCGGATTGCTGGAGTTGGCCGCTCGCCACGGTGTCGAGGCGACGCTGGCCGAGCGGCTCGATACGACATTGGCCGCCGGACGGCTGCCCGACATCGAGCGGCATCGCGCCGAATCGCACCTTGATCCGACCAAGACGCTGGCCCGCTTCGATTTCGGCATGGTGCCAATGGTCTCGAAAGCGCATGTAATGGCGCTGGCCGCTGGCGACGCCTGGCTGGAAAAAGGGGCCAACATCCTGCTGTTCGGGCCGCCGGGCGGCGGCAAGACGCACTTGGCCGCCGGGATCGGCCATGCGCTGATCGAAGCCGGTTTCCGCGTCTTCTTCACCCGCACGAGCGAAATCGTCCAGAAATTACAGGCCGCCCGCCAGTCCCTGCAATTGCCTTCACTGCTCACCAAGCTCGACCGGTATGATTTCATCATCCTCGACGACATCTCCTACGTCCGCAAGGATCAGGCCGAAACCAGCGTGCTCTTCGAGTTGATCGCCGAACGCTACGAGCGGCGCAGCCTGATGATTACGGCCAATCAGCCCTTCTCGGCATGGAACGAGGTCTTTCCCGATCTTCCCGATCAGGCCATGACGGTGGCCGCTATCCCGGCTCGTGCATCACTCGACGATCTTCGAGTTGAACGTCGAGAGTTACCGCCGCCGCAACGCCCGCGACAACAAGCACGCACGAAACCATCAATTACCCACACCCGAATCCGAAGGAGCTACAACTATGACTCCGTAACCCGCGATAATTAACCCCACCGACCGGACAAGTTAATTGTCGTTTGAGCGGCCTTCGTAATTGACAATCTACAGGCTGAGTCCTGTTCAGTACAGAACCCAGCCCTTGCCGCCTAGCTGATGACCGTCCAACTTCAGGGGGTCACTTCAAATCGGCGTTCCATTGTGGGCTTCTATGTGGGTCAAAACCAAGAATACGTCGCAAGCAATTGATTTTATTAGGTATTTGGCGGAGTGGACGGGGCTCGAACCCGCGACCCCCGGCGTGACAGGCCGGTATTCTAACCAACTGAACTACCACTCCCTACCAGCGCCACCACTGGCAACGCCGGAAAAACCAACTGACCACAAGGACCGATACCGCCCCCGTGCTCGAAACGCCTGTGCGGGCAACAACACAGACCCGACAGAAGGCGTGCATTATAACGACTTTTCCGGCCCGAGCAAGCCTTGCGCGTGAAAATGCCATACATGTAAATCAGGCCCGGCATTGGCGCGATTGCTCGAACAGGCACACAGCCGCCGCCGCGCCGACGTTGAGCGACTCGATGCCTTCCGCCATCGGAATGATGGCGATCTCATCGGCGCGGGCCAGCAGGGCGGGCGATACGCCTTGCCCTTCGGCGCCGAAAATCCACGCCAGCGAACCGCGCAAGTCGATATCGAAAAGTTTCCTGGCCGTGGCGTCCAGCCCCGTCGCCATGACTTTGCCTTCGTAGCCGGCAAGGTTCGCCAGGGCATCGACCTGTTCACTGATGCGCAGGCGGAAATGCGCCCCCATTCCGGCGCGCAATGCTTTCGGTGTCCAAGCTTGAGCGCAGCCCGGCGTGAGCCAGACTGTCTCGATGCCCACGGCGGCGGCGGTGCGCAGGATAGCGCCGAGATTGCCGGGTTCCTGGATAGCGTCGAGCACGATGAGCGATATCTGGCCCGCCTGCGGTGGAACGGGAGGCGGCAGCGCGATGCTTGCGAGAATGCCCGTCGGCGTATCGACCGGGCTGAGGCGTGAGAAAAGCGCATCGGGTACGCAGACCGGCGTCGAATCGCCGGGCAGGCGGGCGAGCAAGGCGGCGATTTCGGGACGCCGACGTCCGCTTTCCGAAACGCAGATTTCCAACAAGGCTATTTGGGCTGTGAGCGCGCAGTCGAGCAAATGAACGCCGTCGAGCAGGGTTTGTCCATATTCGCGCCGCACACGCGCGTTATGGGCAAGCGCCGCCAGCCGTTTGATGCGGGGGTTGTCGCGCGAAGCGAGAAAGGTAAATCGCGCGGCACTCACAGGGCCAACCCGAGCGTTGCAACGACGGATGTCAGGATGGCGAGCACGAGTACGATGTCCAGGCGTTTGTTGATGCGCCGCATCGCTTCGCGCGCTTGCGCGAGTCCGCCTTTCGCCAGCGCCGCGCGCAATGCCATCCAGGGGCCGAGCCAGACCGAGGCGAAGACTGCAATCATGGCCGTGCCGAGAACGGCCATGATTATCCAACCCGGCGGAGCGTGCGCATAGCCAACCGCGATCAGCATGAAGCCGCCCGTGATGACAATGAGCGCAATGGATGTCCATGACAGGGAGAAAAAACGTTCCAGTGCTTCCGCCCATTGCGCGACGGTGAGCGCCGGGGAAACCAGGCAGACACGGATGAAGACCATCCCGCCCACCCACAATACGACGCCCGTGAGATGCAGGAAAAGCGCCAGATGCTGGAACCGCATTCGCCCTCCCTTGTTTCTTCAGGCTGTATCCGCGTTTGTCCGGGGCTGCGGATTGGCAAGGATGCGGCGCACGGGGGCGAAGCTTTTGCGGTAGAAGTCCGTTATGCCATGGCGCTGGATCGCCGCGAGGTGGGCGGCGGTCGGGTAGCCCTTGTGGCGGGCGAGTCCGAGTTGGGGATGAAGACGATCCAGTTCGATCATGTGCGCATCGCGCGCGGTCTTGGCGAGGATGGAAGCGGCGGAGATCGCGGGCTCCAGCGCATCGCCGCCGACGATGGCGCGCACAGGAAAAGCGAGTTCCGGACAGCAGTTGCCGTCGACCAGCACTTCGCCGGGCGCGATCCGCAAAGTTTCAACAGCGCGCCGCATGGCCAGCAGACTGGCGCGCAGGATGTTGAAACGGTCGATTTCTTCCGCCGTGGCTTCGGCGATGCTCCAAGCCAGGGCGCATTCCCGAATCGAAGCCGCCAGACGTTCGCGCACACGGGCAGTGAGTTTCTTGGAGTCTGCCAACCCGTCGATGGGGCGCGCCGGATCGAGGATGACCGCGGCGGCAACCACCGGCCCGCACAGGGGGCCGCGTCCGGCTTCGTCAACGCCGCAGATTCGTTTTTCAGGCATTCCCGTTTCCGGATGTCCCGGATTCGGAAGCGGCGTCTTGCGGCTCAGTCGCCGCATCCTGCGATTCGGGAACCGTGTCTTGTGATTCCGGCACCGGCGCTGCGTCCTGCAATTTGGAAGCCGTGTCCTGCAAATAAGACAAAATGACGCCCGCCGCTCGTTCCGCCGTGCCCCGGCGCAATTCCATGTGCAGGGCGGTAAAGCGTTCGGCCAGCGCCTCGCAGGCATCCGTATCGCCCAGCCAGCGTTCGAGTGCATCGGCCAGCGCCTCGGGCGTCGCGTCATCCTGGAGCAGTTCGGGTACGACCAGTTCGTTGAGCAAGATGTTGGGCAAGCCGACCCAAGGCAGGTAAGCCATGCGTTTCACCAGCCGGAATTGCCATTTTCCCATGCGGTAGCAGATCACCATGGGCCGTTTGAGAAGCGCCGCTTCGAGGCAGGCCGTGCCGCTGGCGACCAGCACCGCATCGGCGGCGGTCATGGCATCGACCGCGTGGCCGAAAAGCAGCCGCAGCGGCAATTCTTCCGCGGATTCCCGGCGATGCAGTATCTCAGTGAAGATTTCGCGCGTCTCGCGCGTCACCAGCGGCACCAGGAAAATCGTGTTCGGCCTGCGGCGAGCGAGAACTTCCGCCGCGGCGATGAAAGAATCGGCCAGATTGCTGACTTCGGACTGGCGGCTGCCCGGCAGCAGGGCCACCACGGTAGCGTCGGGCGACAATTCCAGACGCTCGCGCGCGGCAAGACGCTTGGGTTCCATGGGCAGGACATCGGCGAGCGGATGGCCGACGTAGGTGGCCGGAATGCCCGCACGTTCGTAGATCGGCATCTCGAACGGGAACAGGCACAGCATGTGCGTTACCGCGTGCGCAATCGTTTTGATCCGCTTGCCGCGCCAGGCCCAGATCGAAGGACTGACGAAATGGATGGCCGGAATGCCCTGCCCCTTGACCTTCGCTTCCAGCCACAGATTGAAATCGGGGGCATCGACGCCGATGAAGGCGGATGGCCGGGTGCGCCGGATGTCCCGCAGCAATTTGCGCCGAATACCGGACAGGGAACGGATACGCCCCAATGCGTCCGTGTAGCCATTGACCGCGAGCAGTTCCGAGGGCCAGAGCGCCTCGAACCCTTCGGCCTGCATTTTCGGGCCGCCGATGCCATAGAAACGCGCATCGGGGAAATGGACGCGGAGCGCGCGGATCAGGTGGGCGGCCAGCAAATCGCCCGAGGCCTCACCGGCTACGATGGCAATCGTAGGCGTCATGTCAGCGCACCAGACCACGCCCCTGGACACCGATGAAGTCGGCAAGGGGCCGGATTTCGGCGTGCCCGGCGGCAAGGCCGTCGATTTTTTCGCGCGCGTCCACAAGGGAAAGACCGCTGCGGTAGAGAACGCGGTAAGCCTTCTTGATCGCGCCGATCGCTTCGGGCGTGAAACCCCGGCGGCGCAATCCTTCGCTGTTGATGCCGTGCGGCGCGGCGGGACTGCCCGCCACGGTGACATAGGGCGGCAAATCCTGGAGAAGCAGGGCATATGCGCCGCAAAAGCTGTGCGCGCCGACGCGGACGAATTGATGCACGCCGGAAAAGCCGCTCAAGATCGCCCAGTCGCCCACCTGGGCGTGACCCGCGAGCGAGGCATTGTTGGCGAAAATGGTGTGGTCGCCGACCAGGCAATCGTGCGCGATATGCACGTAGGCCATGATCCAATTGTCGCTGCCGATGCGGGTTACGCCGGCATCCTGGCTCGTGCCGATGCTGAACGTGCAGCACTCGCGGATCGTGTTGCGGTCGCCGATATCGAGCAAGGTAGGCTCGCCGTCGTATTTCTTGTCCTGCGGTATCCCGCCGAGCGAACAGAACGAGAAGATCCGATTGCCGCGCCCGATACGGGTTCGGCCATCGATCACGACATGCGGCCCGATCCAGGTACCGTCGCCGATTTCGACGTGTTCGCCGACGATCGAGTACGGGCCGATTTCGACGCCGCTGCCGATTTTCGCGCCGGGGTGGACAATGGCGGAAGCGTGAATCATGGTTTGATCCTGAGCGCGCACATCAGGTCGGCTTCGACAGCCACCGCATCGTCGACGCGGGCGATGCCCTTGTATTTGTAGATACCGCGTTTGCTCTGCACGAGCCGAACCTCGAACAGCAGTTGATCGCCGGGCACGACCTGGCGCTTGAAGCGGGCATTGTCGATGCCGGCGAAAAGAACCACCGAATCCTCGGTGGGTATGACATCTTCGGTCTTGCACGACAGCAGCGCGGCGACCTGGGCCATGGCCTCGATGATGAGCACGCCCGGCATCACCGGATGATGGGGGAAATGCCCAGGGAAAAACGGTTCGTTGACGGTGACGTTCTTGATCGCGAGAATGCGGCCATCCTGGATTTCGAGCACCCGGTCGACCAGCAGGAAGGGGTAGCGGTGCGGCAGATAACGGCGGATTTCGTCAATGTTCATGAGCATGATTTTTGGGATTTTCCTTTGCTTCTTCCTGTTGTTCCAGGCGTTGTTCAAGAAGGCGTATTTTATTGGCAAGCGCGTCCAGATGGCGGAGATGGGCAAAGTTTTTTACCCATTCGGCGTGTGTTTGTTGCGGCAAGCCTCCCGTATAGACCCCCGGCTTCCTGATCGACTTGGATACCAGGGTGCGGCCCGAGATTACCACGCCGTCGGCGATGGAGATATGTCCGACAATGCCGACTTGACCGCCGATTATGCAGCGCGCGCCGATCCTGGCGCTGCCGGCAACGCCGGAACTGCCTGCCATTACAGTGTGTTCGCCAATGTGGACATTGTGGGCAACCTGTATCTGATTGTCGAGTTTGACGCCGCTGCCGATTACAGTATCATTCATGACGCCGCGGTCGATCGACGTGTTGGCGCCGATTTCGACATCATCGCCGATCACCACCCTGCCGATTTGCGGGATTTTGACCCAGGCGCCGGACGGTTCCCTGGCGAAACCGAAACCGTCGGCGCCGATCACCGCGCCCGCATGAACGATGCAATCCGCGCCAAGCACGCAACTGGCATAAACGGTGACATTCGGGGCCAGTCGCGTACCGCGCCCGATATGCACACCGCAGCCGACATAGCTGTTGGCGCCTATCGAAACCCCTTCGCCGATCACCGCCCCCTCCTCCAGCACGGCGCCGGCATCTATCGCAACCGAGGACGGCACCGCGCAACGCACCGACGCGCGCGGATGTACGCCAGGCACGACCGGCGGTACGGGATTGAAAAACCGGGAGGCGCGCGCGAAATAAAGATAAGGGTCGGCAGTGACGATGCGCGGACGATCCGCAATCGCGTCACGATGCGCAGGACTGACGATAAAGGCCGCGGCAAGGCTGGCCTTCAGTTGCCCAAGGTATTTCGGATTGGCAAGAAATGCCAGATCGCCTTCACCCGCCTGTTCGAGCGTCGCCACCCTGTGCAAGCACACGCTGCCATCGCCGACCAATTCTCCCCCAAGTTGTGCAACCAGATCATCGATTCGCGGCATCGTCGGTCGGTGGCTTTACTTGGCGCTGGACAAAGCCTTGAGCACCTTGTCCGTAATGTCGATGCGCGAACTTGAGTGAACCGCCTCCTGGAGGATGAGATCGTATTTCTCATTCTCGGCGATCTGTTTGATGACTTGGTCGGCCTTTTCGACCACCGAGGCAAGTTCCTCGTTGCGGCGCTGGTTCAGATCCTCGCGGAATTCACGCTGCTTGCGCTGGAAATCGCGGTTGAGGTCGCCGAAGGCGCGCTCCTTGTTGCGACGTTCGGCTTCGGAAAGCCTGGATTTTTCGCCTTCCAGATCCTTCTGGAGAACTTCCAGATCCTTGGCCATGCGCTGCAATTCCTGATCGCGCTTGGCGAATTCTTTTTCGATGCGCTGCTGGGCGCGCACCGCCGGGGCAGCTTCGCGCATGACCTTTTCGGAATTGACGAAACCGATCTTGGTGTCCGCGAATGCTGTATGGGTGAAGCCCGTCAAGGCCAGGGCAAGCACAGAAAGGATGCCAACTTTCACATCTGTCTCCAAAAGACGTTGTAGATCATGCTGTTCGCACTCAGAACGTGGCCCCCATCACGAAGTCGAAGGGCCGGGCCTGATCGCCTTCTTTCTTCTTCAGCGGATAGCCGAGGCTGAATTTGAGCGGGCCGATCGGCGCATTCCATGTCAGCGCCAAGCCGGCACTGTAACGCAAATCGCTCCCCTTGATGTGCTGCTGTTTGCGCGTTTTCGGGTTTTCACCCCAAACATAGCCGGCATCGACGAAGGTCGAGAACCGGAACGAACGGTCGCGCCCCGAACCCGGCATCGGGAAAAAGAATTCGAGATTGGTAACGAATTTGCGCGTACCGCCGATAGCGTCCTCGTTTTCGTCCTTCGGGCCGATCGAACTCGCTTCATAGCCGCGTACAGAACCGATGCCGCCAAGATAAAAGTTCTTGTAGAACGGCACGGGCTTGCCGCCATATCCCTTGGCCCAGCCAAATTCGGTGTTGAACATCAGCGCATGCATGCTGCCGACCGGAATCCAGTGTTGGAACTGGTAAGTCAGCTTGCCGTAGCGAAGCTCGCCGGGCTGCGTCGCAATTTCACCATAAATGCGCTGATAAGTGCCCTTGGTCGGATAGAGAAAGCTGTTGCGGCTGTCGCGCCCCCACCCCGTGCTGAGCACCAGGCTGCTCACGCTGACGTTGCCGATGCCGGTATCGGGGTTGCTGCAATCGAAATCCTTGCAGAACCGCTTGTATTGATCCGTGCTGTCTTCGTAGGTCGTGATCTTGGTACGGTCGACGGCCAGGCCGAAACTGATGCTGTCGTCTTCGGCGATCGGATAGCCCACACGCAGGCCGGTACCGACCGATATCATTTTGTAGGGGGAGATCGACAGGGTCTTGGACGGATCGTAGGTGCGGTAATAAACATCCCAGCCCAGGCTCAGGCCATCGACGGAAAAGTAAGGGTCGGTAAAGGAGAGCGCGAGCGTACGGCCCGATTTGCTGGTATCGAACGACAGGGTGGCGTTATTGCCGGAGCCGAAAAGATTGCGCTCGGAAATGGACGCTTGCAGCACGGCCCTTTCGGAAGTGGAATAGCCCACGCCAAGCATCAAATTGCCCGTGCGCCGTTCCTTGACCGAGAAATTGACGTCGACCTGATCGGTCGTGCCCGGCACGGGCGGGGTTTCGACGGAGACTTCATCGAAAAAGCCCAGCCGGTCGATGCGTTCGCGCGAGCGGTTGATCGCCGAGGCGTCGTACCAGGCGCTTTCCATCTGGCGCATTTCGCGGCGGATGACCTCGTCGCGGGTCTTGGTGTTGCCGGCCACATTGATGCGGTGGACATAGACCTTGCGCCCCGGATCGACATAGATGGTGAAAGCGACTTCGCGTTTTTCCTTGTCGACTTCCGGCGAAGCGTTGACATTGGCGAAGGCGTAGCCCTCGTTGCCGAGGCGGTCGGTGACGGCCTTGGTGGTTTCGGTCAGGCGTTCGCGCGAAAAAATCTCGCCCGGATGAACGGTAGTCAATTTCAGGTACTCGGCCTCGGGCAGCACCAGGTCGCCCGCATAACGCACACCGGTGACGGTGTAGCGTTCGCCTTCCGTGAGGTTGACCGTGATGTAGATGTTCTTCTTGTCCGGCGTGATCGAAACCTGGGTGGATTCGATGTTGAAATCGAGGTAACCGCGATCGAGATAATGCGAGCGCAGGCGTTCGAGATCGGCGGCGAGTTTCTGGCGGGAATACTGATCGCTCTTGGTGTACCAAGTGAACCAGCCCGACGTGGAAAGCTCGAAAAGGTCGACCAGATCGCCGGTGTCGAACACCTTGGCGCCGACGACCTTGATCTGCTTGATGCGCGCGACATCCCCTTCATCGACGCTGAACGTGATGTCGACACGGTTGCGTTCGCGCGGCGTCACCGTGGTGGTAACCGTGGCGCTGTATTTGCCGCGCGCCAGGTATTGGCGCTTGATCTCCTGCTCGGCGCGGTCGAGAAGCGCGCGGTCGAAGGCGCGGGACTCGGCCAGTTCGACATCGCGCAAGCCTTTCCTGAGCGCGTCGGTATCGAGATCCTTGATGCCGACGAAGTCGATTTTCGCAATCGCCGGACGCTCATCGACCACCACGACCAGCACGCCGTTGTCGGTCTCGATGCGCACGTCGCGGAAGAATCCCGTCTCGAACAAGGCGCGGATCGCTTCGCTCGCCCGTGTTTCGTCGAGAACATCTCCCACCTTGACCGGCAGATAGTTGAACACCGTCCCGGCCTCGGTGCGCTGCAAGCCTTCGACACGGATATCCTTGACGACGAAGGGGTTGAAAGCCCAGGCCGGAACGGAAACAAAAAGGGCCGCGACCAACCCCGTGAGGCACTTTCGATTCATGGGCAATATCTTCAGGAAACGAGACGGTTGATATCGTTGAAAAGGGCAAATGCCATAAGCATCAGAAGAAGCGTCAGTCCGATCCTCTGGCTGACTTCCACAACACGCCCGGAGAGCGCGCCGCCCTTGATAAACTCAAGCGCATAATACAGTAAATGGCCGCCGTCGAGCACCGGCACCGGCAGTAAATTGAGCACCCCGAGGCTGATACTGATAAGCGCCAGGAAGCGGATGAAGGGCGCTGGCCCGAGTTGGGCGGATTTCCCGGCAAAATCGGCAATTGTAAGCGGCCCGGAGACATTTTTCAGCGAAATATTGCCGACGATCATCTGGCCGATGGACTTGAGACTCAGCACGCTCGTTTCCCAAGTCAGGCGTATTGCGCGGACCAGTGCGTCGAACGGGCCGTAACGTACCGTGGCAAACATTGCCGAAGCATCGAAGCTCGCGCCGATGAAGCCGATCGGCGCATCGCCGTCCCCGTGCCGTTTTTCGTCCGGGGTGACCGTGAAATCCCGTTCTTCTCCGGCCCGGCGCACGGTGAATATCCGGGACTGCCCGGACGAGGCGCGCACGATTTCCACGACTTCGCGGCTCGATGCCACCGGTTTGCCGTCGATGGCGGCGATTTCGTCTCCCTTGCGCAGACCGGCCTTGGCCGCGGCGCCGCCCTCCTCCACGCCGTCGATGAGCGCAGGAAACGGCAAAGGGCGCAAGCCCATGAGGATGACCGGATCTTCCCTGCCCGCGTCGTCGATGGAAAAGCCGCCCAGATCGAGCGTCCGCACGGCATCGCCGCCCTCCGCCGTGCGAACCAGCAGCCGCGCTTCGCTACGGTCGATCGCGCGGCGCAGCAGGGCCCAGCGCAAATCCTGCCAGCTTTTCACCTCATCGCCATTGACCTCCAGCACCAGATCGCCTTCGCGCACGCCCGCGGTTCGCGCCACACTGTCGGCGGCGGCGGTGGGAACGATGAACGGCCGCAGTTCGCTACTGCCCGCCACGAAAAGCCCCCAGTACAACACGGCCGCCAGCAACAGATTGAAAACCGGCCCGGCGGCAACGATGGCGAAGCGCCGTCTTATCGGCTGGCGGTTGAAAGCGCGGGACAACTCGTGCGCCGCCACCTCGCCCTCGTTTTCGTCGAGCATCTTGACGTAGCCGCCCAGCGGAAACACCGCCAGCACCCACTCGGTACCGTCCGCCCCCATGCGCCACTTGAACAGCGGACGGCCAAACCCGATCGAAAACCGCAAAACCTTGACGCCGCACCAGCGCGCGACCCAGTAATGCCCGAGTTCATGGACAAAGATCAACAATCCGAGGGCGACCAGGAAGGGGATGACGTAGTCGAACAGAAAACTCATGCGGCACTCCTCTTATCGATTTCGATGCAGGCCAGTTCGCGCGCGCGCGCATCGGCTTCCAGCACGGCCTCGATGCAGGCTGCGCCGCACTGCGCGGCCTGCTCCAGCGTAGCATCGATGACTTCGCCGATACGGCGGAACCCCAGACGGCGATCAAGAAAGGCTTTCACGGCTTCCTCATTGGCAGCGTTGAGCGTGGCAGGCGCGGAACCGCCGGCTTCGAGCGCCCGGTAGGCCAGGGCGAGACATGGGAAACGCGCAAAATCCGGGCGCTCGAAGCTTAAAGCAGCAATGCCGGAAAAGTCGAGTGCACTGACTCCGGAACCGATCCGTTCCGGCCAGGCCAGGGCATGGGCAAGCGGTATGCGCATGTCGGGATTGCCGAGTTGGGCGATGACCGATCCATCGGCATAATCGACCATCGAATGAACGATGCTCTGCGGATGGATGACGATCTCGATCTGCCTGGCGGGCACGCCGAACAGCCAATGGGCCTCGATCACTTCCAGCCCCTTGTTCATCATGGTCGCGGAATCGACCGAAATCTTGCGCCCCATCGCCCACACAGGATGGGCGCAAGCGTCTTCGGGCGTAACGGTTTCCAGTTCCGCGAGCGGCGTGGCGCGGAACGGCCCGCCCGAAGCCGTGAGCAGGATGCGGCGCACGCCCGCCGCCGCCGGCATGCGAGAGTAATTGCCGGGCAAGGCTTGGAAAATCGCGTTGTGCTCGCTATCGACCGGCAGCAGGCAGGCATTGGCCGAGTCCACCGCGTCCATGAACAACTGCCCCGCCATCACCAGGGCTTCCTTGTTGGCGAGCAGCACTTTCTTGCCTGCGCGCACGGCGGCCAGCGTCGGTTCGAGTCCGGCCGCGCCCACGATGGCCGCTATCACCGTGTGGGCTTCCGGCTCCCGCGCCACCTCGCACAAGGCTTGCGCACCGTCGAGCACCTGGGTCCGGCAAGCCGCGTCCCGCAGCAGGCGGCGCAGTTCCTCTGCCGCGATCTTGTCCGCCATCACCGCATAGCACGGGGAATATTGCAGGCACAGTTGGGCAAGGCGCGCGGCATCCCGATGCGCCGTAAGGGCAAAGACCGAATAACGATCCGCATGGCGGGAAATGACATCGAGCGCGCTCGCGCCGATGGAACCTGTTGCGCCCAGGATGACGATATGCTGGGATGGAGATACGGACATATCTATGTCAATCGATAAAAATCAAGTTCAAGCGACAATCACTATCACGACCATCGGCAAGGTCGACGTCAGGCTGTCTATCCGGTCGAGAACGCCGCCATGTCCGGGCAGGAGATTGCTGCTGTCCTTCACGCCGGCCTGGCGTTTGAGGAGCGATTCAAAAAGATCTCCGACAATGCTCAATACGCTCAGCCCTATGAAAACCAGCTGGAGCAGCAAGAACCTGGATAGGGAAACACTGGATATCGTCGCCATGGAAACGATACTGCCATATAGCATTACGCCGAGCGTGGCGCCGACAGCGCCCGCCCATGTCTTTCCCGGACTGATGTTGGGCGCGAGTTTTCTTCGACCGAATGCCCGCCCGGAAAAATAAGCCGCGATATCGGCCACCCAAACGAGCGCGGCAGCCATGAGCACAAACTCGGGGCCGGCGAAAGCCCGCAAGGCAATGAAAACGAGCGTAGGCGGCAACAGCACGAGAACGCCGGTCACTGCCGCGTTCCAGGTGCGCAAGGGCCATTTGTACTTCAACCAGAACGGCACGATCAACAACCAGAATGCCACGGCAAACAGTCCGAGCACCAAGGCGATGGTGACATATATTTCCGCCACCACACTGCTCCCCCCCCAGAAAAGGGAGAGTTTTTCGATGCCCATGTAGCCGAGGATGAAACACGAAATACCCAATACCGCCCCATAGGCGATTCGCGCCTTTGAACTCCAACCTGCCAGCCCAGCCCACTCCCAGGCCGCCACCGCGCAGATCAGCGCGCAGCACGCGACCCATGGCATGGGCGGGAAAAAGAAAAGTGCGCACGATAAACCCGCGAGCAGGAAAACCGCCGTGACAATCCGGGTTCTAAGCATGACGCCCCACATTGCCAGCGGCGGTCAGTTGCTCGCTGGTGCGCCCGAAGCGGCGTTCGCGCTCCCGATAGGAAGCGATGGCCCGATCGAGCGTATCCGCATCGAAATCCGGCCATAAAGTGTCGGTGAAATAAAACTCGGAATACGCCAGCTGCCAGAGCAGGAAGTTGCTGATCCGCTGCTCGCCTCCCGTGCGAATGAAAAGATCGGGCTCGGGGGCGAAGCTCATCGACAATTCGGCATCGATCGCTTCTTCGCTCACTTCGGCCAGGCCCGGCGTCTTGGCGAGCACGCGATTGACTGCGCAGAGCACGTCCCAACGCCCGCCGTAATTGGCGGCGATGGTCAAATGCAGGCGGGTATTGCCGGCTGTCAGTTCTTCAGCGGCGGCGATGGCATTGACCAGCGGCGGCTCGAAGCGCGAAAGCTCCCCGACGACGCGAAAGCGGATACCGTTCTCATGCAGGCGGCTGACTTCCTTTTTCAGCGACTTGATGAAAAGCTGCATCAGGAAAGAGACTTCATCGGCGGGACGACGCCAGTTCTCGGAACTGAATGCGAATACGGTCAGGTATTCGACCCCGCGCTCGATCGCGGCGCGTATCGTCCCCCGCAAGGCTTCCACCCCGCGGCTGTGCCCGGCCACCCTGGGCAAGAAACGCTTGCGCGCCCAACGGCCATTGCCGTCCATGATGATGGCTATATGGCGCGGCACGGAACCGACCGCAGGCACGGCCTGCGTGGAACTGGTAAAGCCTCGATCCGCCATCGGGATTCTCCACATGCGCCGCCCCATTGATGCGGGACGGCCGCCAGCATATCAAATCTGCATCAATTCCTGCTCTTTCTGGGCGAGCAGCTTGTCGATCTCGGCAACGTAATGATCGGTGAGTTTCTGGATGTTTTCCTCGGCCCGGCGTTCTTCGTCCTCGGAAATGTCTTTGTCCTTGACCGCATCCTTGAGATGCTGGTTGGCATCGCGGCGCAGATTGCGCACCGCCACCTTGGCGTTCTCGCCTTCGTGCCGGACGATCCTAGTCAGTTCGCGCCGGCGCTCCTCGGTGAGCGCCGGCATCGGCACCCGGATGATTTCGCCGGCGTTCGCGGGATTCACCCCGAGATCGGAATCGCGGATCGCCTTCTCCACCTTCGCCACCATCGGCTTTTCCCACGGCTGCACACCGATGGTGCGCGCGTCGATCAAAGTGACGTTGGCGACCTGGGCAACCGGAACCATGCTTCCGTAATACTCCACATGTATGTGGTCGAGCAAGCCGGTATGGGCGCGCCCAGTACGTATCTTGGCGAGATCGGTCTTGAGCGCCTCGACCGATTTCTGCATCTTGTGCTCGATCGTTTTCTTGAGTTCGGGAATCATCGATAAACCTCAGGAATGAACCAACGTACCTTCGTCCTCGCCCATGACGACTCTGCGCAAGGCGCCGGGCTTGAAAATCGAAAAGACGTTGATCGGTAGATTCTGGTCGCGGCACAACGCAAAAGCAGTGGCATCGAGCACGGCCAGATTGCGGCCTATGGCCTCATCGAAACCGATGCGGGCAAAACGCCGGGCGGAAGGGTCTTTTTTGGGGTCGGCGGAATAGACGCCGTCCACCTTGGTCGCCTTGAGCACGATCTGCGCGCCGATCTCGGCGCCGCGCAAGGCCGCCGCGGTATCGGTAGTAAAGAACGGATTGCCCGTGCCCGCGGCGAAAACCAGCACCCGCCCCGCTTCGAGGTGATGAATGGCGCGCCCGCGAATGTAAGGCTCGACTGCCTGGTCGATGCGCAAGGCCGACTGCACGCGGGCGGACAGACCGCTACGGCGCATCGCATCGGCCAGCGCCATCGCATTCATGACCGTTGCGAGCATGCCCATGTAATCCGCCGTGGCGCGATCCATGCCGCTGGCCGCGCCCGCCATGCCACGAAAAATATTGCCGCCGCCGATCACGACGCCGATCTGCACGCCCAGCCTCGACACCTCGCCAATCTCGCCGACGATGCGCGAAAGCACCTCATCGTTGATGCCGTAACTATCGCCCCCCATCAGGGCTTCGCCGGAGAGTTTGAGCAGGATGCGCGAATAGGCGGGCGCGTCGGTGGTCATGGCGGCGCGGCTCCTTATTTTTTCGCGGCTGCGGCTGCGGCCTGCTGCGCCACCTCGGCGGCAAAGTCGGAAGACTTCTTCTCGATGCCTTCGCCGACGACGTACAGCGCGAAACCTGCCACCGTCGCGCCCCTGGCCCGCAGCAATTGCTCGATCGTCTGCTTGCCGTCCTCGGCCTTGACGAAAACCTGCCCGAGCAAGGTCACTTCCTTGAGGAACTTCTGGACCGAGCCTTCGGCGATTTTCTCCACGAGGTTTTCAGGCTTGCCTTCCTCGCGCGCCTTTTCGGTCGCAATGCGGCGTTCGGTATCGAGCAGCGCCGCGTCGATGCCGAAAGCATCGATCGCCTTCGGTCTGGAGGCGGCGATGTGCATGGACAAATCCTTGCCCAGTTGCTCGTCGCCGCCGACGAGATCGAGCAACACACCGATCCTGGCGCCACCGTGGATATAAGAATAGAGCCTGCCCCTGGCCTCGATGCGCTGGAAACGGCGCAAGGTCATGTTTTCGCCGATCCTGCCCACCAGCGCGCTACGGGTCGACTCCAGCGTGCCCGAGCCGAACGGCAGCGACAACAGCGCCGCGACATCGGACGGGGCCTTGTCGACCACGAGTTCCGCCGCGTTCTTCACCAAGGCGATGAAATCGTCGTTCCTGGCGACGAAATCGGTCTCGCAATTGCCTTCCAGGATTGCCCCCTGCTTGCCGCCGCCGGCAATGTGGATGGCCACCACCCCCTCGGCGGTGATGCGCGCCGCGGCCTTGGTCGCCTTGTTGCCCAACTTGACGCGCAGGATTTCCTCGGCCTTGGCCATGTCGCCGCCCGCTTCCGACAGCGCCTTCTTGCATTCCATCATCGGCGCGTCGGTCTTCTCGCGCAGTTCCTTGACCATGCCCGCGGTAATTTCCGCCATGCTAACTCCTCATTCGTATTCAATAGTAAACAGCACACGCGGCGAACCCGGTTCGCCGCGATGGGCGCGAAGCGAAATCAGGCCCCGGCCCGCTCGCTTTCTTCCTCGACCTCGACGAATTCCTCGCCGCCGCCCACATCGACGATTTCCGTCAGCGTCTGGCTGCGGCCTTGCAGCACGGCATCGGCAACGCCCCGGGCATAAAGACGGATGGCGCGGGAAGAGTCGTCATTGCCGGGAATCACATAATCCACGCCGTCGGGCGAGTGATTGGTATCGACCACGGCCACCACGGGAATGCCCAGCTTCCGCGCCTCGGTGACGGCGATCTTGTGATAGCCGACATCGATCACGAACAAGGCATCGGGCAGTCCACCCATATCCTTGATACCGCCGATCGACTTGTGCAGCTTTTCCAGTTCGCGCCGCGTCATCAGGGCGTCGCGCTTGGAGAGGCTCTCGATCGAACCGTTCTCGACCATCGCCTCCAGTTCTTTCAGGCGCTTGATCGACTGCTTGACGGTCTTGAAATTGGTCAGCATGCCGCCGAGCCAGCGTTCATCGACATAGGGCATGCCGGCGCGGCGCGCTTCCTCGGCCAGCGTCTCGCGCGCCTGGCGCTTGGTGCTCACAAAAAGAATCGAGCCGCGGTTGGCCGCGAGCTTGCGCACGAAATCCATCGCCTCGTTGTACTTGACCAGCGTTTTTTCAAGATTGACGATGTGGATCTTGTTGCGGTGGCCGAAAATGTACTGTGCCATCTTCGGGTTCCAGAAGCGGGTTTGGTGGCCGAAATGGACGCCCGCTTCGAGCATCTGGCGCATCGTGACAGACATGTGTTGTAACTCCGGTGTTCAGGGTTGTCCTCCGCCGATGCCCGCCGGAACCTCCCGAAAGAAGCCCCGGCCCGTATCGCCGCTTGTTCATCTTCTGCAAGAAAAACGGCGAACCCCGACAGCTTCGGCGTGTGAATTTATCTCCCGGGAACTCCCCGCGGAGACAAGCCGGCGATTTTAACATCGCGGACATTTCTCTCCAAGCTGTATCGCACAATTCACCCAAGCTATTGCACGAGCGCCATGGAAGCGGGCGCGCACGGGGCAAAACATCGGCGATAGCGCCGCATGATTTGCCCGTCCGCGCCGTATGCGTTAGCCTTTTCGCTTTGGCCGCGAGCATGCGCACGATGAGTATCGTCCTGAAATCCCCCGAAGAAATCCGAGAAATGCGTACCGCCTGCCGTCTGGCGGCGGAAGTACTCGACTACATCGCCCCCTTCGTCCAGCCCGGCGTCCCAACCGCCGAAATCGACCGCTTGTGCAGCGACTACATGACGAAGGTGCAAAATACCGTTTCCGCGACGCTCAACTACGCGCCCCCCGGCTACCCGCCCTACCCGGCTTCGATCTGCATATCGCTCAATCACCAGGTATGCCACGGCATTCCCGGCCCCAAACCCTTGAAGAAAGGCGACATCCTCAACATCGATGTCACCATCGTCACGCCGCGGGGATTCCATGGCGATACCAGCCGCATGTTCATCGTCGGCGACGCCAGCATCCTCGCCAAGCGGCTGTGCCAGGTGACCTACGAATGCATGTGGCTGGGCATCGCCGAAGTGCGGCCCGGCGCGCGCCTGGGAGACATCGGCCACATCATCCAGCGCCATGCCGAAAGCAACGGCTTCTCGGTCGTGCGGGAATTCTGCGGCCACGGCATCGGACGCGGTTTCCACGAAGAACCGCAAGTGCTGCACTATGGCCGCCCAGGCACCGGCAGCGAATTGCGGCCCGGAATGATCTTCACGATCGAACCGATGATCAACGCCGGCAAAGCCGCCATTTCCGAATTGCCCGACGGCTGGACGATCATCACCCGCGACCGCAGCCTGTCGGCGCAGTGGGAACACACGATACTCGTGATGGAAAGCGGCGTCGAAGTGCTGTCGCTGTCCGCCGCCAACCCGCCGCCGCCCAAACTGATCGGCGGCCCGCTCGCCTCGGCCACGAACGCCGCCATCGCCGCGCTTCCCCCGGCCCCCGTATCGTAAAGAGATCGCCCATGAGCGAGGCCCCTCTCCCCGATCTGCCACAAAGCATCGCCGCCATGCGCGGCCAGATCGAAGCGGGACGCGCCGCCTTGCGCGCCGCATACGAAGCGCACCCGCTGACCAAACCCTTGCTGCACGGGCATGCGGCACAGGTCGACACGGCCATCGTCCGCCTGTGGCAAGACTGCCGCATCCCGGCCCATACGGCGCTGGCCGCGGTCGGCGGCTACGGACGCGGCGAGCTTTTCCCCCATTCCGACGTCGACCTGCTGGTTCTCCTGCCCGCGCCGCCCGATGGCGAACTGGCCGCGAAACTATCGACCTTCGTCAGCGCGCTCTGGGACATCGGACTGGCCATCGGCCACAGCGTGCGCACCGTCGACGAATGCCTGGAAGCGGCACAAGCCGACATCACCGTACAGACCAACCTGCTCGAAGCGCGCCTGCTCACCGGCGATGCCGCGCTGTACGCGCATTTCGACCGGCGCTACCGCGAGCAACTCGACGTACCGGCGTTCTTCCGCGCCAAATTGCTCGAACGCGAACAACGTTACGCGCGCTACAACGACACCCCCTACGCCCTGGAACCCAACTGCAAGGAAAGCCCCGGCGGCCTGCGCGACCTGCAACTGCTCGGCTGGATCGCCCGCGCCGCCGGCCTGGGCCGCAATTGGCGCGAACTGGCGCGCCACCGCATGATTACCGGCAACGAAGCAAGCGACCTGCGCGGCTGCGAACGTTTCCTGCAACACGTGCGCATCGGTCTGCACTACATCACGGGCCGCACCGAAGACAGGTTGCTGTTCGACCATCAGGAACGCCTCGCCCAAACCATGGGAATCAAGGCCAACGCCGCCAAGCGCGCCTCGGAAATCCTGATGCAGCACTACTACCTGACGGCCAAGAAACTCACCCAGATCAACAGCATCCTGCTCCTGAACTACGGCAGCGAAATCCTGCCGTCGCACGCCCCGGCCATCATCATCAACGACCGTTTCCAGGCCGTGCGCGAACTGCTCGACATCCGCGACGACAAAGTTTTCGAGCGCCACCCTTCGGCGATGCTCGAATGCTTCCTGCTGCTGCAACAACGCTCCGAACTCAAATCCATGACCGCCCGCAGCTTTCGCGCGCTATGGGTGAACCGGGTCCGCGTCAATGCCGCCTTCCGGGCCGATCCCGGCAACCGCGCGACTTTCCTGGCGATCCTCCAGCAAAAGCGCGGCATCGTGCATGCCTTCCGCTGGATGAACCAGAACGGCATCCTGTCCCGCTACCTGCTGCCCTGGCGCAAAATCCTGTGCCAGATGCAGCACGACCTGTTCCATGCCTACACCGTAGACCAGCATACCCTCATGGTATTGCGCAACATGCGCCGCTTCACCATGGGCGAGCACGCCCACGAGCACCCGCTGATGACGCGCCTGATCCTCGGCTTCGAGCGTCACTGGCTGCTCTACATCGCCGTACTTTTCCACGACATCGCCAAAGGACGCGGCGGCGACCACTCGATCCTGGGCACGGCCGACGCGCAGGAGTTTTGCGAAACCCATGGCCTGGAACCCCATGACGTCGAACTCATCGCCTGGCTTGTGCGCCACCACCTCACCATGTCGCACGTCGCGCAAAAAGAAGACACCAGCGATCCGCAAACCATCCAGCATTTCGCCGCCATCGTCGGCAACGAACGCCGGCTCACGGCGCTTTACCTCCTCACCCATGCCGACATCCGGGGCACCAGCCCCAAAGTGTGGAACGGCTGGAAAGGCAAGCTGCTCGAAGACCTCTTTTTCGCCACCCAGCGCCTGTTGCGCGGCGCCACCCCGCAGCAGGCGCTGCGCCAGGACAAACGCATCGACTACGCACGGCAGATCCTGCGCTACCACGGCCTGCGCACCGGCGTCGAAGATACCCTCTGGAAGCAGCTCGACGCCGTCTACTTCATGCGCCACTCTTCCGACGAAATCGCCTGGCATGCTAGGGTACTATACTTCCAGGTCGACACCGCCGAACCCGTCGTCAAGGCCCGCCTGCCGGACGAGGATACGGGCATGCAGGTCATGGTCTACGCCCCCGACCAAAAAAACCTGTTCGTGTGCCTGACCGGATTTTTCAGCCGCATGGGCTTTTCCATTCTCGAAGCCAAAGTGCACACCACCCGGCACGGCTACGCGCTGGACAGCTTCATCCTGCAAAACACCGACGACGCGGACAACTACCGCGACATCGTTTCCCTGCTGGAACACGACCTTGCCGCCGTCCTGCGCACGCCGGACAAAATCGTGCGCCCGCCGCCGGGCCGTCTCTCGCGCCAGGTCAAACACTTCCCGATCACACCGGAAGTCAGCCTGCGCGCCGACGAAGCGGGCCGCCACCATATCCTGTCGATCGCCGCCGCCGACCGTCCCGGTTTGCTGTTCGATGTCGCCGAAGTGCTGGCCCGCCACAACATCGACGTCGCAACGGCCCGGATCACCACCCTGGGCGAACGCGCGGAAGATACCTTTCTCCTCACCGGCGGCGGACTGGCGCAAGAAGCGCGCGCCATCAGGGTCGAACGCGAATTGCTCGACCGACTTCAACTCTGACGCCGAGGAACAAGATTCCCGGGCGGCGATCAAGTTCGCGCTTTTCAGGCCAGTATGCTGGCTCGCCCGGACATCGCCCGCCGTAGTTTTCAAAAACGACCGGGATGTTTTTCAAAAACGACCGAGATGCTTTTTAAAAACGACCGAGATGCTTTTCAAAAACGACCGAGGTAGTTTTTAGAATACTACCGAAGGCTTGACGAAAAAACACTTTGGACATATCTTCCAGCTTCCCGGTCATTCATCCATTGTACTTTTACAGGAGCACATAATTGAACGGCATTACGTATTCGGTGGAGCAAGACGCCTGATTTGGCAAGCCCGTCCGACGTCGTGCCGGACGGGGCGGAAGATTGAAATATGCCGGGACGACACAAAAACAACGCGGTGACAACACTTCTCGGGCGGTGGCGTTCTGCCGCCCTGCTTGCGGCATTCGCGCTCGCCGCGGCAAGCGGCGGCCCGGTCTTCGCCGATTGGCCGGAAACCGGGGTTGCCCCGCCCTGGCCGCGACAGGACGAACGTCCGTTCGACCCGCTGCCGCCCAGCCCGCCGGGAGAGGCGGCGAACAAGCGGGAAAACAGCGCCGCGGCGATCTTTTCCAGGGCCGTGACACTCTACCGGGAAGGCTTGGCCAGCCAGGCGGTCGCCGCCTACGACGAGGTCGTCCGGCGCTTCGGCGACAGCCCATACCCCGCGACCCGGGAATGGGTCATCAAGGCGCTGTTCAACAAGGGCGAAGCCCTTGCCGAACAAGGCCGCCGCGCGGAAGCCATCGCCGCCTACGACGAAGCCGAGCGGCGTTTCGCCAATGACGAAACACTCGCCATCCGGCAGATGCTTTTCGGGGCGCTGCTCAATAAAAGTACGGAACTGGCGAGCGATCCCTGGGCGAAGATCGCCGTTCTCGACAAACTCGACCGGCGTTTCAGCCGGGACAGCAGCCCCGGAATCCGCGCCTGGGTCGTGGATGCGCTCAGCGACAAGGGCATGACCCTGAACCAGCGCGGCCTGTTCGACGAAGCCATCGCCGTTTTCGACGACATCGACCGCCGCTTCGGCAAAGACGATACCCCGGTGATCCGGGAGCAGGTCGTCAAGGCATTCATCAACAAGGGCATCGCACTGGGCGCACAGGGCCGTCACGCGGAGGTCGTCGCCGTCTCCAACGATATCGAGCTGCGTTTCGGTCACGACGTTCGCCCGGCGATCCGGGAGGCGCTCGCCAGGGCGCTCGTCAACAAGGGCGTGGCCCTGGCCCATCAGGGCCGGCACGGGGAAGCCATCGCCGTTTATAACGATGTCGAACGGCGTTTCGCCAGTACCGACGCCCCCGCGTTCCGGGAACAGGTCGCCAGGGCGCGCAGCTATAAACGCGGGATTGAAACCGGGGGCAAGAACCGCCTTCCGGCGAAAAACTGACTATCGTCGGTATATTGCGTTGCTTGATATATACTGAGAGTAGCTATCAACAGGAGGCAAAAATGCCAATAACCGCCAAACTATTTACTACCGGGCGAAGCCAGGCTGTACGGCTTCCGATGGCGTTTCGTTTCCAGGGAACAGAGGTCTTCATTCGCCGCGATCCGAATACTGGCGAAGTCGTGCTGTCGGCCAAGCCTGCCTCGTGGCAAGAGTTCTTCAAACTCGCGGATCATACCGAGATTCCGTCGGATTTCATGGCGGATCGTGAAGATTTGCCGGCGGAAGAAAGGGGCCTGTTTTGAGCTACTTCATGCTCGATACCAACATGGCGAGCTACATCATCAAAGGGAACCCGCCCGAAGCGCGCCAGCGATTGACGACGCTGCCGATGAACAGAATTCTCATATCCGTCGTCACGCAGGCCGAACTACTGTACGGTTTGGCTCGCAAGGGTCGCCCGGCTGCTCTTGCGAACCTGATAAAGCAGTTTCTGCTTCGCGTCCAGGTGTTGCCATGGGACAGCAAAGCAGCGACGGCATATGGCGATTTGCGAGCATCTTGCACGGTTTCCGGTATCGCGCTCGGGACACTGGATATGTTGATCGCATCGCACGCCATAGCGACGGAATCGATCCTCGTCACCCACGACAAAGCATTCGGCCTTGTTCCTGGAGGAATACTTGCCGTCGAAGACTGGATAGATGCAAGTGATTGATCGCAGGCCGAGGCTTCGACGGCAGGCGTCGGATCGATATCAAGCGCGGCCTGATGCCGGCGTCCGCACTCAACGTCCGCGCTTTTGCAAAGGCCGCGCTGGCGCGTCGATGTTTATCGTCTCCCGCTCGCCGTTCGCCGTTTCGACGATAAGCGAAAGGGGCGCCGTGTCGTTTTCCTTGATCTGGGCTGAAAGGTTCAGCAGCATGATGTGATGGCCGCCGGGTTTGAGTTCAACGGTCGCGCCCGCGGGCAGCGGCAGTGAAGAAATGGCGCGCATTTTCATGCGGTCGCCGTCCATGGTCATTTCGTGGATTTCGGCTTCCCCGGCCAGCGCCGAACGGACTTCGACCAGCCTGGCATCGACCGGCGAGGTGATTTTCATGAAAGCGCCGGTGGCTTTTTGCCGCGCGACGGTAGCGCGCACCCAGGGGTCGGCGATGCGGACTTCGCCATGAGCGGCGGATACGGTAAAAAGCAGTACGGCAAGAGCGGCGGGCAGGCGAAACATCATCGGGTTTCCTTGTCGGTCGTTGATGAAGGCTGGAGCAGCGCGGCCACATCGGCGGCAACCGCCGCGGACGGGCTTTGATGACTGACGGCGAGACGCAACCGGCCTTCGGGGTCGTAAAGATAGCTGATTGCGGAATGGTCGATCGTATAGCTGCTGCCTGTCGGCACCTTGCGATAGTAGATGCGGAAAGCCCTGGCCGTTTCGAGAGTCTTTTCCGGGGTGGTGTAGAGTCCGAGAATGTCCGCATCGAAGGCGGCGGTATAGGCGCGCAGGATTTCCGGCGAGTCGCGCCCGGGATCGAGCGTGATGAAGATGATTTGCAGGCGCTTGCCGTCGACGCCAAGCAGGCGGCGCATTTCCGCCGCGCGTCCGAGCGTGGTCGGGCATACGTCCGGGCACTGGATGAATCCAAAGAACACCATGACCGCCTTGCCGCGAAAATCCGCGAGCCGCCGAACCTTGCCGTCCGGATCGAGCAGCTCGAAATCGCGGCCATAGTTCGCGCCGCTGATGTCGGCGCTGTGAAAGCGCGGGCCGTCGCCGCCGCAACCGCCCGCGAAGGATAGCGATCCGAGAACGAGCAATACGCGCAAGAGCGCCCTCTTTCCGGCGTTCATCGTTCTCCCCTGCCCTTGTGCGCCGCGTTCTCCAGCACGCGCCCCTGTGGCAGCAGATCGGCGAAAACCTCGGGCAGCATCAGCGTCGCCAGGCTGCGCTGGGTAAATATATAGCGTCCATCGACGACGAAGCCCAGTTCTTCCCAGGGTACCGCTTCATTGAACGATGCGAGCGCGTATTCGATGTTCATTTCCCCGTTTTTCGGAAACAGCGCCAATACGGAACCGTCGTAGGCTGTGCAAGGATGCGTGAAAAACGGGCGCGTCCGGCGGGTTTTGTTATTCACGTAAATGCGCCGTTCCGGAGATCTGTGATAATTCCGCCCCCATTTCCACCAATTGTTTTCGCTGAACGGGCGCACCCGGCGATTGAGCAGGCGTTCCTTGTAGCGGTCGAGATGCGGATGACGGATGTCGTAGATCATGCGCCGGGTCGCGCCGGTCGCTGCCGTTTGCGAGCAGACGAATTCGAGATTGCCTTCCGGATGAGTGTATACGTCGTCCGCTCCGGAAACCGCGCCGACCCGGACATCGAACAATTCGCTCATGGGCACGCACAAGTGCGCATGGGTGAAGGCAAGCTGGCCGTGGACATGCACCATCTCGCGCTCGTCCCATTGCTTGCCGTTGAACTGGCGGCACAGCGTGCGCCGGGAAAAGTCGCCGCGCACGAAACGGAAAATCGCGCAATTGGGCGCCGCGTCCGGGAAAATTTTCGCATCGCCCGTTTCGATCCAGTGCGTGATCGTGCCCTGTTCATGAAGCCAAGTATTGAATCGAGCGGCAGTGGTCAATTTGATGAATTCGCGCGGAACGATGAAGATCAATTCGCCGCCATCGACGAGATGGCGCACACACTTCTCGATGAAGAACAGAAACAGATTGGAGCGGGTATCGAACAGGCGCGAATCGAGCCGCAAACGGGTTTCCGGCGCAATGTTCTGATAGCGCACGTAGGGCGGATTGCCGATCACGGTGTCGAAACGCTCGCTCATCGGGAAGTCGAAGAAATCCATTACTTGCGCGCCGGGAGGCGCAATACGGGCATCCCGTTCGATCGCCACGCATTCCGGCAAATGCCGCGAAAAAGCGCCCTCCCCCGCCGACGGCTCCAGTACGCGCCCGCGATTTGCGCGCAACGTCAGCATGGCGCGCACGATGATTTCGGGCGTAAAAACCTGGCCGGAGACTGCGACGGGAGGCGGGGTATTCATGCTTGCATGCAAATGGAACTTGCAGTCAATCCGCGCTCTTTTCCAGATCCGCGCCTTTTTCCGCGCCGCGGCGGCGGACGCGCCACAAATAACGGTAGACGAAGCCCGGAAAGGCAAAGACCAGAAAAAGGCAGGAAGTGGTGACGTAAAACGCCCAGCCCTGCGGATAGACGCTGCCGTAAGCGCCCCGTTCGAGCATGGCGGCAAAGAAGCCGGTCGCAATGTAGAGCAGGGTCAATTCCAGCAGACGCCAGCCGAACGTCTTGCGCCCTGCCGCCGGGCGGCGCACGAACAGCACGCGCTCGAACAAGAATGGCAGGTTCGCGGCCACGAGCGCAAGCCCAAGCACAACCCAGACCGCAAGGTTTTCCGCCATTTTTGCGCCGTCCGTTCAGCCGGTAATGGACGAAGCCGCCAGCGCCGTCCTGCACAGGCTCAACAGCGTTCCCGGCATCAGCCCGAGCGCGGCGATGGCCACGCCGTTTACCGAAAGCATCAACTGCAATTCGGGCGAGGCGCTGATCGGCGCATTGTCGAGCGGCTCGTCGAAATACATGAGCTTGACGATCCGCAGGTAGTAGAAAGCGCCGATCAGGGACATCACGACCGCCAGCGCCGCCAGCCACAAATGACCGGCGGCAATCACGGCTTCGAGCACGGCGAATTTGGCGAAAAAGCCGATGAAAAAGGGAATGCCCGCCATCGAGAACATCACGAACAGCATCAGCACCGCGAACCACGGGCTGCGGCGGTTCAGCCCCTTGAAGTCCTCGATCTCCCCGGCATCGAATCCCGCGCGCGACAGCAGCATGACCATGCCGAAAGCGGCAAGGGTCATGAGCGCATAGGCGATGGCGTAAAACATGGCGCCGCTGTAGGCGACGATGGTGGAATCCGCTGTGCCGCCCCCCCCGGAAAGCAGCCCGAGCAGCATGAAACCCATGTGCGAGATGCCGGAATACGCCAACATGCGCTTGATGTTGTGCTGCACCAGCGCCGCGAGGTTGCCGAGGACGATGGAGGCGGCGGCAACCAGCATCAGCATGGTCTGCCAGTGCCCCGCGAGACCGGGAAGGGCCACCGCCAGCAGGCGCAGCGCGAGCGCGAAGGCGGCAAGTTTCGGCGCGCTGGACAGGATCAGCGTCACCGGGGTCGGCGCGCCCTGGTAGACATCGGGCACCCACATGTGGAAAGGCGCGACGCCAAGCTTGAACGATATGCCGGCCACGAGAAAGACGAGGCCGAACAGCAGCACTGTCTTGTTGGCCGTCTGCCCCGCCACGGCCTGCGCGACCGCCGGCAGTTCCAGCGCGCCCGTGGCGCCGTAGACCATCGACATGCCATAGAGCAGGAGACCGGAAGCGAGCGCGCCGAGTACGAAATACTTCATCCCAGCCTCGGTCGAGCATGCGTTGTCGCGGTCGAAGGCCGCCAGCGCGTAGAGCGACAGCGACATCATTTCCAGGCCGATGTAGAGCGGCAGCAGGTGATTGGCGGTAATCATCACCATCATGCCGAGCATCATCAGGAGCGCGAGCAAGTAATACTCGGGGCGGTCGAGCCTGCGTTCGGCAAGGTAGGCGCGTCCGTACAGGAGCGCGATCATCATGGCGAAGCAGACGACCAGCTTGAGGATGCCGCCAAGCAGGTCGTGCACGAACATTCCGCCGAAATCGTTGATGACGACGGTATCGAGCGTGAATATCGTGATGAAGGCCGTCACGAGCAGCGTGAACTGGGCGAGCGCGTAAGCGAGGCTGCGCGCGATATTGCGGGCGAAGGTCGTCGACAACATGACCGCCAGCGCCATGACCGCGACGAAGATTTCAGCCGCCGCCGGAAAGAAGTCGGGAGCCGCGAAGTTCATTTTCTGACCTGTCCGTTATCGGGCCGCGCCCGCTCAAAGGAGTTTGCCGGTGTAGACATGGCGCAAAAGCTCGGTGACCGAAGTGTGCATCACCTCGGTAAAGGGGAAGGGATAAACGCCCATTGCCAGCACGCATGCGGCGAGAACCGCGAGAAAGAAAAACTCGCGCGCGCCGATGTCGGCGAGTTGGGCGACTTGCTCGTTGGCTACCGCGCCGAATACGACCCGCTTGTACATCCACAGCGTATAGGCCGCGCCGAGGATGAGGGTGGTCGCCGCGAGCAGCCCTATCCAGAAGTTGTATTGCACCGCCCCGAGGATGACGGTGAATTCGCCGACGAAACCGCTGGTGGCCGGCAGGCCGCAGTTGGCCATGGCGAACAGCATGAAGAAGGCGGCGAATTTCGGCATGGTATTCACCACGCCGCCGTAATCGGCGATCTGGCGCGAGTGCATGCGCTCGTAGAGCACGCCGATGCACAGGAACATCGCGGCGGACACGAAGCCGTGCGAGATCATCTGGATCAGCGCGCCTTCGACGCCGAGCGGATTCAGCATGAAAAAGCCCAGTGTCACGAAACCCATGTGCGAAATCGAGGAATAGGCGACCAGTTTTTTCATGTCGGCCTGCACCAGCGCCACGAAACCGATGTAGACCACGGCAATCAGCGACAGGGCGATGACGAGCGGTGCATAAGCCATCGCGGCATCGGGCGCGACAGGCAGCGAGAAGCGCACGAATCCGTAAGCGCCGAGCTTCAGGGCGATTGCCGCCAGCACCACCGAGCCGCCGGTCGGGGCTTCGACGTGGGCATCGGGCAGCCAGGTATGAACCGGCCACATCGGCACCTTGACTCCGAAAGCGGCGAGGAAGGCGAAGAAAATCAGCGATTGCTCGGTCATCGAAAGGGCGGCGCGATGCCAGTCGAGAATCTCGAAGCTGCCGGTGACGCTGTAGAGGTAAAGCAGCGCCAGCAGCATCGGCAACGAACCGGCAAGCGTAAACAGGAAAAACTTGATCGCCGCATGAACCCGACCGGGACCGCCCCACACCCCGATGACGAGATAGAGCGGAATGAGCGAAGCCTCGAAGAAGACGTAGAACAGCACGCCGTCGAGCGCCGCAAAAATGCCGTTCATCAGTCCCGACATGATGAGGAAGGCCGCCATGTACTGCGCCACGCGGCTCTGGATGACCTGCCAGCCCGCGATCACCACCAGAAGGGTGATGAAGGAATTCAGCAGCACGAACCACACCGAAAGGCCGTCGACGCCGAGGTGGTAATTGATGTTGAACTCGATGATCCATGAGCGCAGTTCGACGAACTGCATGGCGGCGGTGGCGGTGTCGAAACGGAAATAGAGCGGAAGACTGACGGCGAGGCCGAAGATCGCCGTCAGCAGCGCCACCATGCGCGCCATCCAGGCATTGCGGTCGGGGCCGGAAGCCAGCACCAGCAGTCCGCCGAGTATCGGTATCCAGATCGCCAGGCTGAGGAAGGGAATGTCCGTCATCGTTGTTTTCCGTTCTGTGCGCGGTTCGCGGCGCGTCCGTTCTCAAACCCCATGGCGAGCCAGGAAAAGCCAGAAAGTGAGCAGGACGAACACACCGGCAATCATGGTGAAGGCGTATTGGTAGAGGCGTCCGGTCTGGAACAGGCTGGCGATGCGCGCCGCCAGCGTCACCAGCCGGGCAGAGGCCGCCACCCCAACGCCGTCGATCAGACCCTGGTCGCCCTGCTTCCACAGGCCGTTGCCGAGCAGGCGCGCGCCGGCGGCGAAAACGATTTCGTTGAAGCGGTCGAAGTAATATTTGTTTTCCAGCAGGGTATGAACCGCGCCGAACGTGCGCCGGATGACGGCGGGCGCGCCGGGCCACAGGATATAGAAAACCCATGCCGTCACGACGCCCGCGAGCGCCAGCCCGGACGGAATGCCCATCAGGCCATGTATCGTCATCTGTTGCCAGCCCTGGAAGGATTTCGCCATCTCATCGAGAGCGGCATGGTTGCCGCCGACGAAAATCGCTTCGCCGAACCATTCGCCGAAAAGCAGCGGCCCGATGGTGAAAAGACCGATCAGCACAGAGGGAATCGCCAGCAGGATCAGGGGCAGCGTGACCGTCAACGGCGATTCGTGCGGTTTTTGCCCCGGCGCGAGGCCGTGGCGATGCCCGCCGCTATCGTCATGATCGCCGTCCTGCCCGTGCGGCTGGCCGAAACGCGCCTTGCCGTGGAAAACGAGGAAGTACATGCGGAAAGAATAAAAAGCGGTCACGAACACCCCCGCGAGCACGCAGAAAAGCGCGTAGTCCGCGCCGGGGATGGACGAGGCATGCACCGCTTCGATGATCGAATCCTTGGAATAGAAGCCGGAGAAACCCGGCGCGCCGATCAGCGCCAGCGTGCCGAGGAGCGAGGTGATCCAGGTGACCGGCATGTATTTCCACAGGCCGCCCATGTTGCGCATGTCCTGGTCGTGGTGCATGCCGATGATGACCGAACCCGCGCCGAGAAAGAGTAGCGCCTTGAAGAAGGCATGCGTCATCAGATGGAAGACCGCCGCCGAATAGGCCGACACCCCGAGCGCGACGGTCATGTAACCCAGTTGCGAGAGCGTCGAATAGGCCACCACCCGCTTGATGTCGTTCTGCACGATGCCGAGGAAACCCATGAAAAGCGCCGTGGTCGCGCCGATCACCAGCACGAAGGAAAGAGCGCCTTCGGAGAGTTCAAAGAGCGGGGACATCCGCGCCACCATGAAGATGCCCGCCGTCACCATGGTCGCGGCGTGGATCAGGGCCGAGATCGGCGTGGGGCCTTCCATCGAGTCGGGCAGCCAGACATGCAGCGGCACCTGTGCCGACTTGCCCATCGCGCCGATGAAAAGGCAGATGCAGATCGTCGTCAGGAGCGGCCAGCCTGTGCCGGGCATTTCCTGCGCCGCCAATTCTTGCGAATTGTCGAAAACCGTCTGGTAATCGAGGCTGCCGGTGTAGGCCAGGATCAGCCCGATGCCGAGCAGGAAGCCGAAATCGCCGACGCGATTGACGAGGAAAGCCTTCAGGTTGGCATGGATCGCCGTCGGGCGTTCGTACCAGAAACCGATCAGCAGATACGAAACGAGGCCCACCGCTTCCCAGCCGAAGAAAAGCTGGAGGAAGTTGTTGGACATCACCAGCATCAGCATCGAAAAGGTGAAAAGCGAGATGTAGCTGAAGAACCGCTGGTAGCCGGGGTCGCCGGCCATGTAGCCGATGGTGTAGATATGCACCATCAGCGATACGAAAGTCACGACCAGCATCATCAGTACGGTGAGTTTGTCGATCAGGAAGCCGATCTTGAAATCCACTCCGCCCGCCTGCATCCAGGTATAGAGCGCGCCATTGAAGGTGTTTCCGGCCTCCACATCCTGGAAGATCAGCACCGAGGCAAGGAAAGCGACCAGCACCCCGGCAATGGCGGCGAGATGCGCGCCCGTGCGCCCGATGAGCTTGCCGAACAGACCGGCGGCGATTGCGCCGGCCAGCGGCGCGAGCGGCACGAGAAGATAAAGCGTTTGCATGTCCATTGTCGCGGCGCTTCCCCTCAGCCCTTGAGACTGTCCAGATCATCCACGTGAATCGTGCCCAGATTGCGGAACATGGCAATCAGGATCGCCAGCCCGATGGCCGATTCCGCCGCCGCCACGGCGAGGATGAAGAAAACGAAAACCTGCCCGGCAATGTCGTTCATGTAATGCGAGAAGGCGATGAAATTGATGTTCACCGCGAGCAGCATCAACTCGATCGCCATAAGGAGGACGATGAGATTCTTCCGGTTGAGGAAGATCCCCATCACGCCGATGGAGAACAGGATCGCGCCCAGGATGAGATAGTGGGAAAGCGAAAGCATTTTTCAGAGACTCCCCGGTAGCGCGTTCATCGTCCGCCGCCCGCTCCCGCTTCGGCGGCTTCGTCCCCGGCGGGCTTCTTTTTCTCGGCGGCCATCTTCACCAGTGTCATCCTTTCCTCGTGGCGGGCGGCGACCTGCACTTCCGGCGCAATGTATTTGCTCGCGCGGCGGCGGCGCAAGGTCAGCGATACCGCCGCGACCATGGCGATCAACAGCACGAAAGCGGCCAGCTCGAACGGATAGGCGTACTCGGTGTAGAGCACCCGGCCCAGTTCCTGCGTATTGCTGTAGTCAGCCGCCTTCGCCGCCGGTTCGGGCATGGCATCGAGTCCGAAATAACGCCCGCCGAGCACCAGCGCCATTTCGACCGCCAGCAACCCGCCGACCGTCGCCCCCATCGGCAGATAGCGCCAGAAACCCTCGCGCAGCTTTTTGAAATCGATGTCGAGCATCATCACCACGAACAGGAACAGCACCATCACCGCGCCGATATAGACCATCACCAGCACGACGGCGAGAAACTCCGCCGACAGCAGCAGCCAGATTCCCCCGGCATTGAAGAACGCCAGCACGAGATAAAGCGCCGCATGCACCGGATTGCGGGCGGTGACGACGCGCAGGGCCGCCAGTACCAGGATGGTCGAGAGAAAATAAAAAACGCAGGTCTTGAATTCCATGTTTCGTCCGCGACGCCCGCAAGCGTCTTCTTCTCCTTAGCGGTATTTCGCATCCGCCGCCTTGTCGGCCTCGATCTGCTCCCGATAGCGATCCCCGATCGCCAGCAGCATTTGCTTGGTGTAGTAGAGATCGCCGCGTTCTTCGCCGTGGTACTCGAAAATCCGCGTCTCCACGATGGCGTCCACCGGACAGGCTTCCTCGCAAAAACCGCAGTAGATGCACTTGGTGAAGTCGACGTCGTAGCGGGTGGCGCGCCGCGAACCGTCTTCGCGCTCGCCGGATTCGATGGTGATCGCCATCGCCGGGCAGATCGCCTCGCACAGCTTGCAGGCGATGCAACGCTCCTCCCCGTTCGGATAGCGGCGCAGCGCATGCAGGCCGCGAAAACGCGAACTTTGCGGCGTCCGCTCCTCGGGGAACATCTGCGTGAGCTTGCGGCTGAAGAAATGCCGCCCGGTCACCACCATGCCCCTGATTAGTTCCTTGAGGAACAGGCTCCCGAAATAATCCCTGGCTCCCACGGCCTATCCCCCTATTTCCAGACCGGCGGCGGGGACTCCCTTCGTTCCGCCATCGTCGCGATTCCAGATCGACAGCGGGGACATCATCCATACCGCCACCACCACGACCCATACGAGCGTGATCGGCACGAACACCTTCCAGCCCAACCGCATGATCTGGTCGTAGCGGAAGCGGGGGAAGGTTGCGCGCACCCAGAGGAAAACGAACAGGAAAAACGCCGTCTTCAAGGCCAGCCAATGGAAACCGTCGGGTAGGAAACCCACGGGCGAGAGCCATCCGCCGAGGAAAAGCAGCGCGGTCATGACCGAAACGAGGATCATGTTGGCGTATTCGGCGAGGAAGAACAGCGCGAAAGCCATGCCCGAGAATTCCACCATGTGCCCGGCGACGATTTCGGCTTCGCCTTCGACCACGTCGAACGGCGCGCGGTTGGTTTCGGCAAGGCCCGAGATGAGGTAGACCACGAACATCGGCAGGAGCGGCAGCCAATTCCACGACAGGAAACCGAGGCCCATGTCGTGGAAACGCCCCTGTCCCTGGCTGGCGACGATTTCGGAAAGGTTCAGCGAGGACGAGATCAGCAGCACGCAGATCAGGGCGAAGCCGAGCGCGACTTCGTAGGACACCATCTGCGCCGCCGCCCGCATCGCGCCGAGGAAAGCGTATTTGGAATTCGACGCCCATCCCGAGATGATGACGCCATATATCTCCATCGAGGTGATCGCCAGCAGGTAGAGCAGGCCGGCATTGATGTTGGCCACTGCCATGCCCTCGTCGAACGGAATCACCGCCCACGCCGCCAGGGACGGCGCAATGGCGAGGATAGGCCCGAGGACGTACAGCCCCTTGCTGGAACCGCTCGGGACGATGACTTCCTTGAACAGCAGCTTGAGCGCATCGGCAATGGGCTGGAGCAAGCCGAGCGGCCCGACGCGGTTGGGGCCGACGCGCAACTGCATGGCGCCG
The DNA here is from genome assembly GCA_031265765.1 of Azoarcus sp. Lineage (GTDB taxonomy): Bacteria > Pseudomonadota > Gammaproteobacteria > Burkholderiales > Rhodocyclaceae > WRNU01. The sequence goes on along the minus strand of JAISCE010000048.1, from coordinate 16,503 downwards.
ATGACCTTGCGCTCGACCCATGTCAGATAGGCCACGCAGACCATCAGCGGCGCGAGGAGCGCGACGATCTTGACCAGCGACCACACCACAGGCCAGAGCGGGCCGAAGAAATCTTCAAATATTCGCAGTATCTCGCCCATTAAATCCGCTCCACGCTCAAGTCGCCGTGCATCGGGCCGAGCGCCACCGTCGCGGGGTGCGCGGCGGCGATGCGCACGCAACCGGGGGCGAGTCCCTCGTCGGCCACGGCCTGCAATTCGACCGTCCCGGTTCCGGTCACGCGCACCTTGTCGCCCGCGCTCACGCCCAACGCCGCCAGCGTCGACGCGGACATCCTGGCCGCGGGCGGCGCGGCATCGGCGGTTTTCTGCAAGGACGGCGCGCGCCGCACCAGCGGATCGGCGAAATAAATGGGCACGTCGGCCACGCGCTGCAAACGGCCCGCCTGCGCGGCGGGCGCATCCTCCGCTTCGGGCACGTCGCCGATGGCATTGTCGAGACAGGCGCGGATATCGCCGGAAAGCGCCTCGTCGCGCACGGCGGCGGAGTCGTCCTGGTCGAAACCGGGCAAACCCAGGAGATTGCCGAGCACCCGCAGCACCTTCCAGCCGGGGCGCGCCTCGCCGAGCGGCTGTGCCACGGCGTGGAAGCTTTGCGCATCCCCGATGCAATTGACGAAGGTGCCCGAAGTCTCGGTAAAGGGCGCGATCGGCAACAGCACATCGGCCGACTGGCGCAAGGCGGGCGAATCGAAAACGCTTGCCGCCGCCACCAGTTGCGCCTGGCCGAGCGCCGCCATGGCCGCCGCGCCGTCGGCAAAATCGAGGTCGGGTTCCGCGCCGAAAAGCAGATAGGCGCGGCGCGGGGATTCGATCATCGCCCGCGCATCGAGTCCGCCTGCGCCCGGCACGGCCCCGACGAGATAGCCGCCGGTACTGTTGGCCGCTTCGCCGATGAAACCGAGAAGCGCGCCGGAGAGCCGCGCGATTTCCTGCGCCCACAGATGCAATTCGGCGGCGCGCGGATGCCGCACGGCAAGGCTGCCCAGCCACACGGCGGATTTTTCGCCGCCGGCAAGGCTTTGCGCAATGGCGCGGGCCTCGGCGGAAATGTCCGCAGGCAGGCGTTCCGCCAGCGTTTCCGCAACCGGCTTGCCGGTCTCCGCGGCCAGCGCGGCGGCGATGCCCGCCAGCGCCGCCGCCATGTCGGCGGGCGCGACCAGCGCGCGCGCGGCAACCGGCATCAGCCAGTCCTCGGCGTTCGGCCCCACGGCGTTGACCCGCAGGCCGTGGCGGAGCGCCGAATGGCGCACTTTCTGCGCAAGCAGGGGCGCATCCTTGCGCAAGAAGCTGCCGACCACCAGCAGGCTGCGCAGATCGTGGATGTCGAGCACGGGCATCCCGAGCCAGGGCGCGCCGCCGCGCACGGCATCGCCGCGAAAATCGCGCTGGCGCAGGCGAAAGTCGATGTTTTCCGATGCCAGTCCGCGCGCCAGCTTTTGCAGCAAATGCAATTCCTCGACGGTGGCATGCGGCGAGGCCAGCGCCCCGACCGACTGCCCGCCCTGTTCCCGCACGATCCCCTGCAATGCGGCGACGGTGAATTCGAGCGCGGCCTGCCAGGAAACCGCCTGCCATTCCCCGTCCTGACGGATCATCGGCGAGACCAGGCGTTGCTCGCTCGCCAGCGCCTCATACGAGAAACGATCCTTGTCCGTGAGCCAACATTCGTTGAGGCTTTCGTTGACGCCCGGCAGCACGCGCATGACTTTGTCGTGCCGCGTCTGGACGATGAGATTGGTTCCAAGCGAATCGTGCGGGCTGATCGAGCGCCGCCGCGCCAGTTCCCAGGTGCGGGCGCTGAAGCGGAACGGTTTCGAGGTCAGCGCCCCGACCGGGCAAAGGTCGATGATGTTGCCGGAAAGTTCGGAGTCGATCGTGCGCCCGAGGAAGCTCATGATTTCCGCCCGGTCGCTGCGATGCGCCTGCCCCAGTTCCATCAGGCCGCCGATCTCGGCGGTGAAACGCGCACAGCGCGTGCAATTGATGCAACGGGTCGCGTCGGACGCAATCAGCGGGCCGAAATTCTTGTTGACCCAAACGCGCTTTTCCTCCCGGTAACGCGCGTGTGCGCCGCCGTAGCCGACCGCCAGATCCTGCAATTGGCATTCGCCGCCCTGGTCGCAGACCGGGCATTCGAGCGGGTGATTGATGAGCAGGAACTCCATCACGCCTTTCTGCGCCTTCACCGCCGCCTCGGAATGCGTCCACACCTTCATGCCGTTGGTCACGGGCGTCGCGCACGCGGGCAGCGGCTTGGGCGCTTTCTCGACCTGCACCAGGCACATGCGGCAACTGGCGGCGATCGACAGCTTCTTGTGGTAACAGAAATGAGGAATATAGATACCCGCCAGGGTCGCGGCGTCCATCACGGTGCTGCCGTCGGGCACCTGCACCGTCTTACCGTCGATTTCGATCTCTAGCATGGGCGACTCGCGTTGATCTGGTTGCCCGCATCCTGTACCGCCAACGGAACCAGGCATTTCCTGTATTCGATGTGATAGATGAATTCGTCGGTGAAGTGCTTGATGAAACTCTGCACCGGCCCCGCCGCCGCGTCGCCGAGCGCGCAAATGGTGCGGCCCGCGATATTGCCCGCCACCGAGCGCAGCAGGTCGAGATCGTCGGGCCGCCCGAGACCCTCCTCGATCCGGCGCACCACGCGGTACAGCCAGCCCGTGCCTTCGCGGCAGGGGGTGCACTGGCCGCAGGATTCCTCGTGATAGAAATACGACAGCCGTTCCAGCGCCCTGACCATGCAGGCGGTCTCGTCCATGACGATCACCGCGCCGGAGCCGAGCATCGACCCGGCCTTGCCGATGGCATCGAAATCCAGCGTACAGTCCATGATGACATCGGCAGGCAGCACCGGCGAGGACGAGCCGCCGGGAATCACCGCCTTGAGCTTGCGCCCGTCGCGCACGCCGCCCGCCATCTCCAGCAGTTCGGGGAACGGCGTGCCGAGATTGAGTTCGTAATTGCCCGGACGGTTGACATGGCCGGAAACCGAAAAAATCTTGCTGCCGCCGTTGTTGGGCTTGCCCAGGCCGAGAAAGGCTTCGCCGCCCATCTTCAGGATGAAGGGCACCGAGGCGAACGTCTCGGTGTTGTTGATCGTCGTCGGCTTGCCGTAAAGGCCGTAGGAGGCCGGGAACGGCGGCTTGAAGCGCGGCTGGCCCTTCTTGCCTTCGAGCGATTCGAGCAGCGCGGTTTCCTCGCCGCAGACGTAGGCGCCATAGCCGTGGTGCGCGAAAAGCTCGAAGGAAAAATCGCTGCCGAGGATATTCGGCCCGAGCAGCCCGGCGGCCCGCGCTTCTTCCAGGGCTTCCTCGAAACGCCGGTAGATCTCGAATATCTCGCCGTGGATGTAGTTGTAGCCGCGCGTACAGCCCATCACCCAAGCGCCGACGATCATGCCCTCGATGACCGCGTGCGGGTTGTAGCGCAGGATGTCCCTGTCCTTGAAAGTGCCCGGCTCGCCCTCGTCGGAATTGCAGACGAGGTATTTGTCGCCGGGAAAGGCGCGCGGCATGAAGGACCACTTCAGCCCGGTCGGAAAGCCCGCGCCGCCGCGTCCGCGCAGGCCAGAAGCCTTGAGTTCGGCGATGATGGCATCGGGCGACGTCTTTTCGGCGACGATCCTGCGCAGGGATTCGTAACCGCCGCGCGCCGCGTAGTCCCGGAGCCGCCAGCCGCGGTCGGCGTCGGCGCCGGCAAGGATCAGGGCGTGCGCGCTCATTGGCTTTCCAGTTCGGCCAGCAGGCTGTCGATCTTGTCCATGGTCATGAAACTGCACATGTGGTGGTTGTTGTGCAACAGCACCGGTGCATCGCCGCAAGCTCCCATGCATTCGCCCTCTTTCAGGGTGAACCTGCCGTCGGGCGTCGTCTCGTTGAAACCGATGCCAAGCCTGCGCTTGAGATATTCGGCAACGTGCACGCCGCCCGAGAGCGCACAGGGCAGATTGGTACACACGGTGATCTTGTGGCGTCCGATCGGTTCGAGGTCGTACATGTTGTAGAACGTCGCCACTTCGTAAGCGGCCATCGGCGGCATTCCGAGATAAGCGGCGACGAACTCGATGACATCCTTCGGCAACCAGCCCTTTTCCACCTGTGCGATGCGCAGCGCCGACATGATCGCCGACTGTTTCCGCCCAGGCGGATACTTGGCGATTTCCCTGTCGATCTGTTGCAGCGATTCCTGGCTCAACATGTCTGGTTCTTCCGAAAAGCGTTGTCCTATCAGCGGTCGATATCGCCGAAGACGAGATCCATCGTGCCGATGAGAGCCACCACATCGGCAATCATGTGCCCGCGCGAGAGTTCATCCATTGCCGCGAGATGGGGAAAACCCGGCGAACGCAGCTTGATCCGGTACGGCTTGTTGGCCCCGTCCGAAATGGCATACACGCCGAATTCGCCCTTCGGGTGCTCGATGGCGGCATACACCTCGCCCTCGGGCACATGGATGCCTTCCGAGAAAAGCTTGAAATGGTGGATCAACTCCTCCATGTTGCCCTTCATCTTCTCGCGCCGGGGCGGAGCAACCTTGTGGTTGTCGACGATGACCGGGCCGGGATTCTCGCGCAGCCAGGCGATACACTGGCGGACGATGCGATTCGACTGGCGCATTTCCGCCATTCGGCACAGATAACGGTCGTAGCAGTCGCCGTTCTTGCCTATGGGAATGTCGAAATCGACCTGGTCGTAGGCCGCGTAGGGCTGCTTCCTGCGCAAATCCCAGGCGATGCCCGAGCCGCGCAGCATCGGCCCGGTGAAACCGAGCGCCAGCGCCCGCTCGGGCGAAACCACGCCGATGCCCACGGTGCGCTGCTTCCAGATGCGGTTTTCGGTGAGCAAGGTTTCGTACTCGTCGCAGCACTTCGGGAAACGCCCGGTGAAATCTTCGAGGAAATCGAGCAGCGAGCCTTCGCGCGCCGCGTTGAGCCGCTTGAGCGCCTTCTCGTTCTTGAAGCGGCTGGCCTTGTACTTCGGCATGGTCTCGGGCAGGTCGCGGTAGACGCCGCCCGGACGGTAGTACGCCGCATGCATGCGCGCGCCGCACACCGCCTCATAGGCATCCATCAAATCTTCGCGCTCGCGGAAGGTGTAGAGGATCATCGTCATCGCGCCGATGTCGAGACCGTGCGACCCGAGACTCATCAGGTGGTTGAGGATGCGGGTGATCTCGTCGAACATCGTCCGGATGTAGCGGGCGCGCTCCGGCGCTTCGATCCCGAGCAGCTTTTCCACCGCCAGGCAGTAAGCGTGCTCGTTGCACATCATCGAACAATAGTCGAGCCGGTCCATGTACGGCACCGACTGCACCCAGGTGCGCGTTTCGGCGAGTTTCTCCGTGCCGCGATGCAAGAGGCCGATGTGCGGATCGGCGCGTTCGACCACCTCGCCGTCGAGTTCGAGCACCAGCCGCAACACACCGTGCGCCGCCGGATGCTGCGGGCCGAGATTGAGCGTGTAATTGCGAATCTCAACCATGGCCGACATCCCCGTAGCTTGCCTCGCGGACGATGCGCGGCGTGTTTTCGCGCGGTTCGACCGTCACCGGCTGATAGAGCACCCGCTTTGCCTCGGCGTCGTAACGCATCTCCACATGGCCGGAAACCGGGAAATCCTTGCGCAGCGGATGACCGGTGAAACCGTAATCGGTCAGGATGCGGCGCAAATCGGTATGGCCGTTGTACAGGATGCCGTACAGGTCGAACGCCTCGCGCTCATACCAATTGGCGGCGGGCCACAGATCGCACACCGAATCGATCACGGGAAAACCGTCGTCCTCGGCGAAGGTTCGCAAACGCAGACGCCAGTTATGGGTGACGGAAAGCAAATGCGCGACCGAGGCAAAACGCTTGCCCTGCCGCGGCTTGCCGCCGTAAGCCGAATAATCGACGCCGGAGAGGTCGATCAACTGCTCGAAATCCAACCCGGTATGATCGTGCAGGATGCGGGCGATCTCGAAATAATCGACGGCGGCGACCTCGATCGTCAGTTCTCCGCGATCCATGGCCATGGACGCCAGCCGCCCGCCGAAAACGTTCCGCAAGACCTTGCTCAACAGATCGAGTCTGGCGCTCATGTCGGCTCCGGCTCCCGGCTGCGCGCAATGGTGCTGGTGCGCTTGATCTTGTTCTGGAGTTGCAGCAGGCCGTAAAGCAGCGCCTCGGCCGTCGGCGGACAGCCCGGCACATAAATATCGACCGGCACGATGCGGTCGCAGCCGCGCACCACCGAATAGGAATAATGGTAGTAGCCGCCGCCGTTGGCGCAGGAACCCATCGACACCACCCAGCGCGGCTCGGCAAGCTGGTCGTACACCCGCCGCAGCGCGGGCGCCATCTTGTTGGTGAGCGTGCCGGCGACGATCATCAGATCGGAATGGCGCGGACTGGCGCGGAAAATGATGCCGAAGCGGTCGAGGTCGTAACGCGCCATCCCGGCATGCATCATCTCCACCGCGCAACAGGCCAGACCGAACGTGACCGGCCACAAAGACCCCGTGCGCGTCCAGTTGATGACCGTATCGAGCGACGTAGTCACGACCCCTTCACGGAAAACGCCCTCGATACTCATGCCCTTACTCCCAGTCGAGCGCGCCATTCTTCCATTCGGCGATATAGCCGATGACCAGGATGGCCAGGAAGGTCATCACGGACCCGAAAACGAACCATGCCGCCATGCCGGCCCCGATGAACTCCCGGAACACCGTCGCCCATGGAAAAAGAAAGGCGATTTCGAGATCGAACAGGATGAACAGGATAGCGATGAGGTAGTAGCGGACATCGAACTTCATCCGGGCATCCTCGAACGCCTCGAAGCCGCATTCGTAGGCGGAGAGCTTTTCGCCGTCGGGGCGCTGCGGCCCGAGCGCCCGACCGAGAGCGAACGGAACGACCCCGAACGCAAGCCCCACGAGGACGAACAGCAAGACCGGAAGATAGTTTTCCAACATAATCCGACGCTCCCCGCGCCGATGCCCGGCGCGCTCCGACCAAATCCGTAACCCGACCAACCCGCAACCGGTGCGCGAGGCGGGAAATACCCGCTATGCCGCTACAGTATTCTTCGCCGCTTTCGCAGAAACGCCCGCTGCCGCGGGCGTTTTCATGCGCTTCGTATATTCATGGTGCCGACGATGAGACTCGAACTCATACGGCTTTCGCCACTACCCCCTCAAGATAGCGTGTCTACCAATTTCACCACGTCGGCACGAAAGCCTCGGATTCTACTTTTTTTCTGCCCGCCGCGTAAACCCGGCTGCGCTCCCCGCCGTATCCGCCCTACTCCGGAATCGCGTCGGCGGCGCTGCCTTGTCCCGCCGGCGCGGGCGTTTCGGCAGGCGCGGTCTCCGCGGGAACGGTCTCTGGAGAAGGCTCCGCCGGCGCGGGCGAGGAGTCCGGTTCCGCGGGCGCGACCACGGCGGGACGCTCCCGCTCCATGACGCTCGCGGGTTCCATCGGCCTTTTCGCCGCCAGATACGACAGACTCAGGCTGGTAATGAAAAACACCGTCGCCAGCACCGCCGTCGTCCGGCTCAGGAAATTCGCCGAACCGGACGCCCCGAACAGACTGCCCGAAGCGCCGCTGCCGAAAGCCGCGCCCATATCCGCGCCCTTGCCGTGCTGCACCAGCACCAGGCCGATCACGCTCAAGCCCGCCAGGACATGAACCAACAGCACCAGATTGAAAATCGTACTACTCATCGTCACCTCGAAAAAACCGTCCGGGCCTTCTCAAGCCCCGCTTGCCGCCGCCCGGCAGATAGCCATGAAATCCCGCGCCGCCAGCGATGCCCCGCCGATCAGCCCGCCGTCGATGCCGGGCGTCGCAAAAAGCGCCGCCGCATTGTCCGCCTTGACGCTGCCGCCATAAAGAACGCGCGCCGCCGCCGCGCCGCGCCCGGCGAGCCAGCCTCGGATACCGGCATGCACCACCTGCGCCTCATCCACACTTGCCGCGCGCCCGGTGCCGATCGCCCATACCGGCTCGTAAGCGACCACCACCCGCGCCAGCGCCGACGCGCCAATAACCGCCGACACCGCGTCGAGCTGCCGCCCGACCACATCCAGCGCCCTGCCCGCCTCGCGCTCGGCCAGCGATTCACCGACGCAGACGATGGGCGCAAGCCCCGCCCGCAACGCCGCCGCCGCCTTGCGTCCGACTGCGGCATCGTCCTCGCCGAACAACGAACGGCGCTCGGAATGGCCGACGATCACATAACGGCACCCCAGTTCGGCGAGCATTTCCGCGCTCACTTCGCCCGTGTACGCCCCGGTCTGGAACTCGCTCACCGTCTGCGCGCCCAATGCCAGCCCGCGCAGGCTCGAAGCCGCTTGCGCGAGATACGGAAACGGCACGCACACGGCGGCATCCACCCCGGCCACCGCGCCGATCGCGCCGAAAAGCGCCTCGTTCGCAGCCAGGCTGCCATTGAGCTTCCAGTTACCGACGACCAGTTTTTGCGCCATGCGAAGAAGGAAAATCGCTATGTTTCTTTCAATCCATGTCCGGCAAAGCCGGACGACAAGGTACGGAAGGGGTTACGCTCCTCCCTGGAGGGGGAGGCTTCCAGCCAGAACCAGTTCCCGACGAAAACGTGCGATTGTATAAGACGTCCAGCGTATGCGCCAAGAGGCATGACCGAAATATCGGCTTTCGGGCGAATCCCGGCCTGGCGGATGGCCGAGAGCCGCGGTACTGGCGTCGCAACAGTCGTCGATCCGGCGAGCGGTCTCAAAGCATGGTCGGTATATCTCGATCAGGTCGTTGACGGCAGAGGTCGTGACGCCTAACATTTTTCTCCTACGGGGCTGCCTGCGGCAGCCCGTGAAGTCAGGCGCTAGAGGGCATTTACCGCCATGTTTCTTACACTCCTGCTCGTCACCTTTGCAATCGCAGCAGTCGTCTCGTTCTTCATAGTGAGGCTGTTCGGGCTACCGATCGATAGCATCCTCAAGCGAATCATCGCGGACGACATTAGCCACGCATGGCTCAAGTACCTGAAGTTCGCCACCTACGTCGTGGGCATATCAAAGGGTGTTCGCGTCTGGCAGCTAGAGAGGTACATAAATCCCGATCGGTATGGCGAGAAGGTAAGAGTTCTGGAACTCACTTCGGATCGTTGGGTGCTTGAGGTCTACCGCACCATCATCGAAACATTGCAGGGTATCGCGTGGATGTTGCTCGTGTTCTTCGTATTCGCGCTTATCGCCTATGTTATCGTTCGCGTGTTCGAACTAAAATACAAGGCCCCGCCAAATAATGTCCTCTAAGGCGTTGCGCGCTTCAGCTGGCCTTATGTCTAACTCTGCGCTCAAGCGTTAGATTGCACATGAAGATTTACGTGTCTCGTGGAAGCGTAGCAGCAGGGGATGACATCAATGCCCCAAATTCAGAGTCGCTGTCCGTGCCAGACGGGACGGGCCTACGGGAGATTGTTCAGGACATCGCCCAATCTAGCTACTTGCCACAGATCGCGGGCGGCCAAGCAACTTGGTCTGTTACGTCCAACATACCCGTGGCTATTGTTGCCCAGCAGTGGGCAGAACCACGGATGCTTAATACTTTGAAACTTGACCGCCCTGACGAACTTGACCGCAGTGATGGCGTTCTTCGCCTTTACTTCAACTACCATGCTCAGATTGATCCGGAGACGGTGTACAAAGTCTTTTGGGGATTTCAGCTGAGTGCAATCTAGCTATTCATTCAAGCCGACGCTACTTCGCAGCGCGGCTTAATTCAGGCGTTAGGCCTTACTGTTGAGTTTTGGAGGAGATGATGGCAAAAGAACTTACCTGGCGAGAAGCAATTGACACCGTTCTCAGTGCAGCGGCTGAGCCGCTTCATTATCGAGAAATTACCGATAGAATTATCAGTGATAAGTTGCGTATAAACCTTGGCGCGACACCAACTGCAACTGTGAATTCAGAAATTAACACATCTATCAAACGTGATAAGCGATCCCCGTATGTGCGTGTAGGGAAGGGAATTTTTACACTCGTACAAACGTCTAAAAAAACCATGTCAGAAGAACAATATGATATTATTTCCTCTTTCGGCATGTTTTGGAGGCGCGATGCAGTTCAGTGGAGTAGATCGCCTAAGCTTTTAGGTATGCAGCAAATTGGCGCGACACCCGTTGATTTCAACGAACAGCTTGGTATTTACTTACTCTATGATGGTAGAGAAGTTATTTATATCGGTCGCACAACGGACAGGCCGCTTGGCCGTCGCTTGTTTGAACACACCGCAGATCGTTTGGCTGCACGGTGGGACCGTTTTTCTTGGTTCGGGTTGCTGCCGGTTTCAGATTCCGGGGATCTTGGCGCACTTCCTGCTGCCTTTAAAGCTGTAAAACTAATTCCTGCGCTTGAGGCAATTCTCATTGAGGCGCTTGAGCCTCGTCAAAATAGGAAGCGTGGTGACGATCTGTCAGCAGTCGAGTACATCCAAAAAGAAGACCTGGAAATACAAAAGAAGAAAATGAAGGCGTTATTGGAGAAAATGTAGCTTGGCGATGATCTCGATCTACCACTTGAAACCCGCCTTCCAGCGCCTGTTGCGCCCGCTCGCGCGGACGTTGGCGCACGGCGGCGCGACCGCCAACGCGGTCACGCTCTTTGCGATGCTGGTTTCGCTCCTTCTGGGAGGATGCCTCTACGTCATGGGCGCGGAGAGGCGCTGGCTTTTCCTGCTCGTGCCGGCATGGATGTTCCTGCGCATGGCGCTGAACGCCATCGACGGCATGCTGGCGCGGGAGTTCGGACAAAAGACGCCCCTGGGAGCCTATCTCAATGAATTGTCGGATGTCGTCTCCGACGCCGCGCTCTACCTGCCTTTCGTCTGGGTGCCGCCTCTCGGCTGGCCGGTCATCGGCGGCATCGTCGTCTTGTCGACAATCTCAGAGATGGCGGGCGCGCTCGGCCCCATGATCGGCGCGCCGCGCCAGTACGACGGCCCGATGGGAAAGAGCGACCGCGCTTTCCTTTTCGGCGCGCTCGGCTTGTGGGCGGGCCTTGCCCAATCCCTGCCGCACTGGATGTCCTGGGTGATGGGCGTCGCCGTTCCGCTCTGTCTCGCGCTCAATATCATCAACCGTATCAGGAGCGGCCTGGCCGCCATTTCAAAAGACGAACCCAATGACACGCATTGCTGAAGACCGCCATTTCACTACCCACGACGGCGAATCCCTCTATTACCGCCGCTGGCCCGCGACGTCGGAAAACCGGCGCGGCGCGATCCTGCTCTTCCACCGTGGGCACGAGCATAGTGGACGCATCGCACATCTCGTCGACGAACTGGACTTGCCGGATTTCGATTTCTACGCCTGGGACGCGCGCGGCCACGGGCGTTCGCCCGGCGCGCGCGGCGACTCTCCGAGCATCGGCCACTCGGTGCGCGACATCCAGACCTTCGTCGACCACCTGTGCGAAACATGGCAACTGACCGAACCCGACATCGCCGTCATCGCGCAAAGCGTCGGCGCGGTGCTGGCGAGCGCCTGGGCGCACGACTACGCGCCGCGCATCCGCTGCCAGGTACTCGCTTCGCCCGCCTTCAAGGTCAAGCTCTACGTCCCCTTCGCGCGTCCCGGTCTCAAGCTGTGGCGCGCCCTGCGCGGCAATTTCTTCGTCAACAGCTACGTCAAGTCGAAATTCCTCACCCACGATCCGGCGCGGCAGGCTTCGTTCGACTTCGATCCACTCATCACGCGCGCCATCTCGGTCAATATCCTGCTCGGCCTGTACGAGGCCGGGGAACGCGTGGTCGCCGACGCCGAAGCGATCACCGTCCCGACCCAGTTGCTGATTTCCGGCGACGACTGGGTGGTGCATCACTGGCCGCAGCACGCTTTCTTCACCCGCCTGGGCACGGAGGTGAAGGAAAAGCACGTGTTCAAGGGTTTCTATCACGACACCTTCGGCGAAATGGCGCGCGCCGACGTCGTCGGCAAGGCGCGTGATTTCATCCTGCGTCGTTTCGACGCGCCGCTCGACCGTCCCGATCTGCGCGAGGAGCACCGGCGCGGCCATACCTTCGAGGAAGCCAAGAATCTCACGGTGGCGCTGCCGCCGCTGTCGCCGCGCGGGCTGTACTGGCGCGCCTATCGTTTCGGTTTGAAGCTGGCCGGGCGGTTCTCCGAAGGCGTCGCGCTGGGCCATCGCACCGGCTTCGATTCCGGCAGCACGCTCGATTACGTCTACCGCAACACGCCCGGCGGCGCGGGACCCATCGGCCGCTTCATCGATCGCATCTACCTGGATGCCATTGGCTGGCGCGGAATCCGGCAGCGCAAGATCCACGTCGAGGAATTGTTGCGTGATGCGCTGGCTCGCCTGGAGGCGGAAGGGCGCGAGACGCGAGTGGTCGACGTCGCCGCCGGGCACGGACGCTACGTGCTCGACGTGCTGGAACGCGAGCCGCGTCCGGACGCCGTCCTGTTGCGCGATTTCAGCGAACTGAACGTGCGCGAGGGGCAGGCCCGGATCGAGGAGCGCGGGGTCGCCGACATCGTCCGCTTCGAGAAAGGCGATGCCTTCGACCGCGAGAGCCTGGCGGCGATCGAGCCGCGCCCGACGCTCGGCGTCGTCTCCGGCCTCTACGAGCTTTTCCCCGACAACGACAAGGTCGCCGCCTCGCTCGCCGGCCTGCACGATGCGATCGAGGAGGGCGGTTACCTGGTCTATACCGGCCAGCCCTGGCATCCGCAACTCGAAATGATCGCGCGCGCCCTGACCAGCCACCGCGAGGGGCAGCCCTGGATCATGCGGCGGCGCACGCAGGCGGAGATGGATCAGTTGGTGCGCGACGCCGGTTTCGAGAAGATCACGGAGCGCATCGACGAGTGGGGCATCTTCAGCGTTTCACTGGCTCGCCGTGTTTCGTGATGTCGGCAACGTCTCCTGCCGTGGAAACTCGCTGGTTGGGCGGCGCTTTCAAACGCGGCGTGCTTTGGCTCCTCTTCCTCGGCCCTTTCTTTTTCCTCAGCTACGGCTTCGCCAACCAACAGGCCGCCCTGCGCGATGCCGCCGTGGGCGTGGCGAGTTTCCACTATGCCTGGGAACGCGCCATTCCACTGTGGCCGTGGACGATCCTGCCCTACTGGTCGATAGACCTCCTCTACGGCTTTGCTTTTCTCTGCTGCCGCGACCGGGCGGAAACGAAGCGCCTCGGTCTGCGGCTCCTCAGCGCCCAATTGATCTGCGTTGCCTGCTTTCTCGTTTGGCCCCTGCGTTTCGCCTTTGAGCGTCCGCCGGTGGAAGGCGTGGCCGGTACGCTCTTCACCGCACTGACGAGCTTCGATCTGCCCTACAACCAAGCACCCTCGCTGCATATTGCGCTGCTCGTCATCGTCTGGCGGCAGTTTGCCGCTTTCACCGAGATACCCGGCGTGCGCGGGCTAATTCACGCATGGGCGCTCCTGATCGCCGTCTCGGTGCTGACCACTTGGCAGCACCACTTCATCGACATACCGACCGGACTGGTCGCGGGTCTCGTGTGCCTCTGGCTCTGGCCCGACGAAGGGCGGCCGCCGGCGCGGAAAGCGAGCGACCGCCGTCCGGCGCTGGCGCTGTCTTATTTCCTGGGGGCGGCGCTGATCCTGGCCGCCGCGCTGGCGCTGGGCGGCGCGGCGGTTCTCGCCTGCGGTTGGCTGGCGCTTTCCCTGGCGCTGGTGGCGTTCAACTACGCTTGGGCAGGCGCGGCGGGGTTCCAGAAATACGGCGGGCGGCATTCGCTCGCGGCGCGCTGGCTCTTCCTGCCCTACACGGGAGCCGCATGGGTCAATTCGCGCCTGTGGACGCGGGGAGTTCCCGATCCGATCCGCGACGGCATCTGGCTGGGACGGATGCCCACGAAGCGCGAATTCGAGGCATGGGCGCGGGAACGCGGTGGCGACGTCGCCCTGTTCGACCTCTGCGCGGAACTGCCCGCGCCCGTCCTGCCCGCAGGCGCCGCCTATGACGGTTTGTCCTGTCTCGATCTCGTTTCCGTGCCGGCGTCGGCGCTGGCGGAGGCGGCAAGGCGTCTCGATGCCCTGCGCGGGGCGGGACGCGAAGTCTGGGTGGCCTGCGCTCTCGGCTACTCGCGCAGCGCCGCCGTGGTCGCGGCCTGGCTGCTGCGCACGGGAAAAGCCGCTGATTTGCCACAGGCCGTCGCACTACTGCGGAAGGCCCGTCCTCAGGTGGCGCTCGGCGCGAAAAGCCTTGCGCGGCTCGAAGAATTCACAGCCTTTTCACGAGGCGCGCCATGAACGGCCCTCCGTCGCCGACGTCATCGGCTTCCGCGCTCGCCGGCTTCTCACTGTGCGAGGCTGGACGCACGGTCGACGGCTGGGGCCGCGCGATCTTCCTTGCCACCGTCCTGAGCGGGCTGCCGATCTCCTCGCCGCCGCCGAACCTTTTCGCACTCGCGGCAGGCGTCGTTTTCGCCGGACTGGAGGCTTACCACGCCCTGCGCCTCGCCATCGACCGCCCGGTCTTCGCCGCCTGGGCGCGGCTCGACGGCGACGCCCTGCCCGACGCACTGCGCGGTTTCGATGCCGCCTTGGCAAAGCTTGCCGGCAAGGACGAACGCAGCGGCGACGCCCTCCGCCCCCTGTCCGGGCGCGTTGCGGGCGTGCGGCGCTTGCTGCTGCGTCAAGCCGTCTGTCTCGGCGGACAGGCGGCGGCGCTCGCCGTCATCCTGTCGGGATATTTCTTCCACGCCAATGCTTGAAAAAATGCTTTCCGCCGCGCTCTGCGGCCTAATCAAGACCCTGACCGGCGCTCGCGCGCTCTGGCGCGACGCCGCGCCCTCGTCGCAGGCTCGGGTGTATTTTGCCAACCATCGCAGCCATGGCGATTTCGTCCTCATCTGGGCTTTCCTGCCGCCCACGCAGCGGGCGCTGACCCGGCCCGTCGCGGGCGCGGACTACTGGCTGGATGGCGGCCCGCGCCAATACCTGATCGAGC
This sequence comes from Azoarcus sp., assembly GCA_031265765.1. Classification (GTDB taxonomy): domain Bacteria; phylum Pseudomonadota; class Gammaproteobacteria; order Burkholderiales; family Rhodocyclaceae; genus WRNU01. The sequence continues at coordinate 1,476 of JAISCE010000048.1, read as the reverse complement.
GGGTATTCCATGGCGTGCTCATCGACCGCCAAATCAAACGGGGAAACGACCCCATCGCCGCCATGCTCGCGCCGCTGGAGGCTGGCGAATCGCTGATCGTCTTTCCCGAAGGCACGCGCAATCAGGGGGATGGCGTACTGCCATTCAAGACGGGCCTCCACCGTCTCGCCGAGGCGCGACCGGAAACCGAATTCGTTCCGGTGTGGATCGAAAACCTGGGCCGCGCCCTGCCCAAGGGCGGCCTGATTCCACTCCCGCTGCTGTGTTCGCTGACTTTCGGCGCGCCGGTCACCCTCCGGCCCGGCGAAGCGCGCACCGGATTCCTGGCGCGCTGCCGCGCCGCCCTGCTCGACCTGGACCCCTCCGCGCAATGATTATCGAATACCTGTCACGAAACACGCTGGCGCTCATATTCGCCGGCATCGCCTGCGCCCTGCTCATCGCCGGCGCGGTGAGCCTCGTCCTGCGCCTGCGCGTCCCCAAGGGACAGGCGAATCCCGTCATCGACAACCTGAACGCGCGCATCAACGCCTGGTGGGGCATGATCCTGATCCTGGGCGGCGCGTTCTGGCTCGGCCCGGCGGCGGTGATCCTGCTTTTCGCCTTCATCTCCTTCCAGGCCCTGCGCGAATTCATTTCCGTCACCTATACGCGGCGCAGCGACTACCGGGCGCTGCTGTGGTGCTTCTTCTTCTTCCTGCCGCTGCAATACGGGCTGATCGCCATCGGCTGGTACGGCTTGTTCACGATCCTGATCCCGGTTTACGCCTTCCTGCTGCTGCCGATCTCGGCCTCGCTCGGGGCGGACGCCACCCGATTCCTGGAGCGCGCCGCCAAGGTGCAATGGGGGCTGATGATCTGCGTCTATTGCCTCTCGCACGTGCCCGCCCTGCTCACCCTCGACATCCCCGGCTTCGCGGGGCGCAACGAGCAGTTGATCGTCTTCCTGCTCCTCACCGTGCAATCGAGCGACGTTTTCCAGTACGTCTGGGGCAAGCTTCTCGGCAAACGCAAGCTCGCGCCGGCCATTTCGCCCTCCAAGACGCTGGAGGGACTGGTCGGCGGCGTCTTGAGCGCCACCGCCGTGGGCGCGGCGATGTGGTGGATCACGCCCTTCGCCTGGTGGCAGGCGGCGCTGATCGCGCTCGTCATCAACGTACTCGGTTTCTTCGGCGGCTTCGTGCTCTCCGCGATCAAGCGCGACCGCGGCCTGAAGGACTGGGGTTCGATGATCGAAGGCCACGGCGGCATGCTCGACCGGATGGATTCGGTAAGTTTTTCCGCGCCGATCTTCTTCCATATCGTGCGTTACTGGTGGGTATAGCTTTAGAAAAGACCGGGCGAACCCTGCCGCGCCGCTCAATAAGTCAAATCCACCCGAAACCAAAACGGCGTCTCATGCTTGCGGAACGCGGCGGGGCGCTTCTCCGAGCGCGCCAGAGTCATCCGGACGCGGGCATAACGCCCGCTGGCGCT
>JAISCE010000079.1 GCA_031265765.1 Azoarcus sp. | reverse complement strand
CATTCCGACGACTCAAAGGCTTTCGCCGAATCTTTTCCCGCTTCGAAAAACTCGATTTGATGTTTCGCGCTTTCCTCCATTTCGCCTTGATCTCCGATGCTTTACGTTAGTGTGAACACACCCTAATCGAGCCGATCATCGGGCACATGAAGAACGACGGATTGTTGCGTAGGAACTGGCTCAAGGGCAGCTTGGGCGATGCGCTGCACGCAGTGCTGTGCGGGGCCGGGCACAATTTACGGATGATCCTGAAGAAGCTGCGGCTTCTTTTTGGCCAAATCCTGGCGGCTTGCCTGCCAGTGTCTGCCCAATGTTCGGCGGGAAGTGACCCGCTACAGCAAGATTTGTCGCTGTAAATGGCTTTGTTCAGGTCTGACGAAATATTCGGTGAACGCACTTCCTCTGTTGCAAGACTTGCGCGTTGTGGTACCATGTATTATGTCTTATATAAGACATACGTTGAGATGACACTTCCCATACCTGTATCGATGTGTTTCGCCTCATGGCGAACATCCCGGCACAGCGGCCACACAAACACGACTCAAAGGAGAATCTCCATGTCCCGCGAAGCAGATATCCAGTCCCTCGAACACGAATGGGCAACCAGTCCCCGCTGGCGCTGGCAAGGCATACGCCGCAACTACAGCGCCGCCGATGTGGTACGGTTGCGCGGTTCGGTGCGGATCGAACACACCCTGGCGAAAAACGGCGCGGAAAAGCTGTGGGACAAGCTCCATGGCGGCGCGAAGAAGGGCTATGTCAACGCTTTCGGCGCCATTACCGCCGGACAGGCCATGCAGCAGGCCAAGGCGGGGCTGGAAGCCGTGTATCTTTCCGGCTGGCAAGTGGCCGCCGACGGCAATACGTCCGAAACCATGTACCCGGACCAGTCGCTGTATGCCTACGATTCCGTGCCGGCCATGGTGCGGCGCATCAACAGTACTTTCAAGCGCGCGGATGAAATCCAGCATGCACGGGACATCAATCCCGGCGACGAGGACTTCATCGACTATTTCCTGCCCATCGTGGCCGACGCCGAAGCCGGTTTCGGCGGCGTGCTGAACGCTTTTGAACTGATGAAGAACATGATCGCCGCCGGTGCGGCGGGTGTGCACTTCGAGGATCAACTGGCGGCGGTGAAAAAATGCGGCCACATGGGCGGCAAGGTACTGGTGCCGACCCGCGAGGCTATCGAAAAGCTGACCGCCGCGCGGCTGGCCGCCGATGTAATGGGCGCACCGACACTCATCCTGGCGCGCACCGATGCCGAAGCCGCCAATCTGTTGACCTCCGATTGCGACGAAAACGATCGCCCCTTCATCTCCGGCGGGCGCACGCAGGAAGGTTTCTACCGTGTCAAGAACGGGCTGGAGCAGGCGATCTCGCGCGGCATCGCCTATGCGCCCTATGCCGATCTGGTATGGTGCGAAACGGCGACGCCCGATCTGGGATTCGCCCGCGAATTCGCCAAGGCCGTGCAGGCCGTTTGTCCGGGCCGCCTGCTTGCCTACAACTGCTCGCCATCCTTCAACTGGAAAAAAAACCTGGACGACAAGACTATCGCCAGCTTCCAGGACGAACTCGCCTCGCTGGGCTACAAATACCAGTTCATCACACTGGCCGGTATCCACATCAATTGGTTCAATACCTTCCGCTTCGCACACGCCTATGCACGCGGCGAGGGCATGCGGCATTACGTCGACATGGTGCAGGAACCGGAATTCGCCGCGCGCGGCGAGGGTTACACCTTCGCCTCTCACCAGCAGGAGGTCGGCGCGGGCTATTTCGACGAGGTGACGACCGCAATCCAGGGCGGCTCATCCTCGGTGAAGGCGCTCGCCGGGTCGACCGAAGAAGCGCAGTTTCATTGACGCACCGGGTGCGTCTCATCTGCCACAAGGATTGCCATGACTCTCAAGCTGCCCGAAGGCGTCGAGATCGACGCCCCCATCCATCCCGGCTGCGAAACCATCCTGACCCGCGAGGCGCTCGAATTTCTCGCCCGGCTGCATCGCGCTTTCGAGCCGCGCCGCCGCGAACTCCTGCGTCTGCGCGCCGAGCGGCAGGCGCGATTCGATGTCGGCGAGATGCCCGGTTTCCTGCCCGACACCCGACACATCCGCGCCAGCCAGTGGAAAATCGCCCCCCTGCCCCCGGCGCTGGAACGCCGCCGCGTGGAAATCACCGGCCCGGTCGAAGCCAAGATGATTATCAATGCGCTCAATTCCGGCGCGGATTCCTACATGGCCGACTTCGAGGATTCCAACAGCCCGAAATGGGAAAACCAGATACAGGGCCAGATCAATCTCTACAAGGCCATCCGCCGCACACTCGATTTCCGCAGCGAAGCGGGCAAGCAGTACCGCCTGGACGACAAGACCGCCACCCTGCAAATCCGCGCGCGGGGCTGGCATCTGGATGAAAAGCATGTGCGGGTCGATGGCGAGCGGGTATCGGGCGGCATTTTCGATTTCGCCCTCGCCTTTTTCCACAACGCGCGGGAACAGATCGCGCGCGGCGCGGGGCCTTTCTACTATCTGCCCAAGCTCGAAAACCATCTCGAAGCGCGCCTGTGGAACGATCTGTTCAATATGGCGCAGGATCTTATCGGCATGGCGCGCGGCACGATCAAGGCCACCGTCCTGATCGAGACCATCCTGGCCACCTTCGAGATGGAAGAAATCCTCTTTGAACTGCGCGAGCATTCCGCCGGGCTGAACGCGGGACGATGGGACTACATCTTTTCCTGCATCAAGAAGTTCCGAAAAAACAAGGATTTCTGCCTTGCCAACCGGGGCGCGATCACGATGGAAGTCCCGTTCATGCGCGCCTATGCCCTCGCGCTGGTACAGGCGTGCCACAAACGCGGCGCGCCCGCCATCGGCGGCATGAGCGCGCTGATCCCCATCAAGGACGATCCCGCCGCCAACGAAAAGGCGCTGGAAGGCATCCGCCGCGACAAACGGCGCGATGCGGGCGACGGCTTCGATGGCGGCTGGGTCGCCCATCCGGGACTGGTCGACATCGCCATGGAAGAATTCGTCAAGGTACTGGGCGACAGACCCAACCAGTGGGAAAAACAGGTTTCCGGCGCTTTCGGTCCCAGGGAGTGGCTCGACTTCCGCCCCGAACAGCCCATCACCGAAGCGGGATTGCGCAACAACATCAACGTCGGCATCCACTACCTCGGCTCATGGCTCGCCGGCAATGGCTGCGTGCCCATCCACAACCTGATGGAAGATGCCGCCACCGCCGAAATCTCCCGTTCGCAGGTCTGGCAATGGGTGATTTCGCCCAAGGGCGTGCTGGACGACGGTCGCAAGATCGCGCCGGACATGGTGCGCGCGATGATCGGCGAGGAGTTGGAAACCGTCAAGACAATCATTGCAGCCCAAGGCGAAGATACCGACACTTACGAACAAGCGGCAAAAATCTTCGCCGACATGTCGCTCACGCCGGAATATCCGGAGTTCCTGACTTTGCCTTTATACGAAGCGATGGCATGAAAGCCGAGGTTTTCCCCTGCGCTCGCTCCCATGGCCTGCCAGACATAGCGGGCCATGGGAGCGACCGGGGCTTTCCACAGCAAAGCTTGCTGGCCTGGCCATTGGAGCATTGCGTCAGATTTTCAGCGCGCGGAGACGGCGTCGAACGGAATGGCAGCGCCAGGCATGCGCCCAGGATCAACCAGAAAATCCGCTGATAGAAAATCTCATGGACAATTCCGAAAATTGCAAAAATCCCCAGCAACATGAAAATGCCGCGATAAGCATAATGTATAACCAGTATTTGGCGACAAGCGAACAAGCAAAGCCTGTAAAACGCCGTAAACAGAATCAGCGCGCCAAGTAGACCGAATTCGGCCAAAATCCAGACTGGCGTACTGTGGATGACAACAGGCTGATTGAACCAAAGAATGCTTTTCTCGATGAATACACCCAATCCAGCGCCCAAGAAAGGAGAGTTCAGCCACATCTCCATGCCACGCTGGATGGTTGCCCAATGTTCAAGATCACTTGAGCCTTGTGAAAAACCTGAAGAAATTTCCGAAGTACTGAAACCGGAAACAAACCCGCGTGAAACCAAGACCGTAACCGCATATATGAGCGCGGCCCAGATGAGACTGAACAAAAGCATACGCCGATCAACAAGCTTTGCTATCCAGACAAAAACGAACAGGATGACAGCCGCGCCGATTCCCGCGCGGGAAGCACTGAAAGCCAGGCCAGCCAGAATCAGTCCATGAAAAAAGACGAGCAATCTGTTTTTGCCCAACGCGCCGGGCAAACGCTGCGCCCACTTGACCTGATATTGAGAAAAGGCGACCAGCAACACAGAACACGCCAACATCTGGAAGGCAAAGGCGTTACGGTTGCCCGCATAGCCTTCAAAGTTTCCCGGAAGGGGTATACCGATCCAGCCCGCCAGCGCCATCCAGCGAACAAAAACGCACGAAAGCACGATGATCCCCGCCATGACGACAAGGGTCTCGAAAAAGCGCCACATTCCGCGCATGCCCAGATAGGAAACCGTAAGCGGCCCGATACAAAGATAACCCAGGAGAACCAGCCAGCCGCCCAGGCGGCCGCCCAGCGCCCATGACGTTACGCCGATGGTTTGCAGGCCGTAAACGAAAGCGAAGAACAACAAAACACTGATGGCGAGAAGCATGCGGTTGAATTCCCGCCAACGCCAAACGGGGAGCGTGCGCGCGCTGATACAGTGAGAAACCGTCGCCGCCAGTGCAAGCAAGGCGAAAGGATCGGCCAGGTTCAGATTCAATGTCCCGTCGAACAGGGAGACATGAAACTGAAAGAAAATCAGGCTGGCTACCGCGATCGACAATATCCATGCGCTGGTTTTTTCCACAGGTATGTGGTTCCGCGTATCTGTTGGATAAGATTCTTTTCGCGCCTCGTTTTTGCGGCTGTTTTCCATATCTTTCATATTCTGTTTTTTCTGACTAAATATAAAAGGATAGAAAGCGAGAATGACTGCCGTCGAACACAATCCGATCAAAATGGATACAGCCATTGCCGATGAACCGGGCACGCCGATTTGCCCAAAGGCAAAAACCGCCGTCAGCTCGCGCACGCCCCAGCCGCCAACGGAGATCGGCATGCTTGCGGCAAAACTGGTAATTGCAGCGGCGGCCAGTAAATCCCAGAATCCCGCACCGGGAGCCAGCGCCTTGCCGGCGAGGATGAATGCGCCCAACATCAGCCCATACGCCAGGAATGTAATGACGCCGATTTCCAGGAAACCGCCAATGATCTTCTTTGAAATTGTCTGCGCAATCAATCGCTTCTCGAATCTCGATCTTCCGGCCCAAAGGCTGACGAGCGCCCCCAGGAAAGCTGTCGCAAAAAGCGGAATGAACGGGGTTTTTCCAAAAAACGACGAAATTCTGTTGTCATCGAACAGCCAAGCCATGCCGAAGAGGCACAATCCTCCCCCAACCAGCAACATGACAGTGCGTTCAATGATCGTCAGAGCCGCCACCGCCACGGACGGTATACCATGATGCTGGAATGTCCAATGCCGTCCCGCGACTTGTCCAATAAGAGAAACCAAAAACAGGGAGGCAAACTGGCCTTGCAGATTCGCCTTGTAGACGACGCCGAAAGGAAGCCGGACGCCAAAATGCGAAAAAAGACGCCACAGGCGAAAAGACACTATCTGCAAATTCAATCCGAAAGCAAACAGTATCCCTATTATTGCCCATGCGGGAATACGCCCGAATTCCTGGAGCACATTTCCAGTCCCGACAATCCATAATCCAATCGTCAAAAACAAGATCGACATCAAGGAAAGCATCAAGCCCCGCACTATCTTATTATTCACTTCTTGAATCTCCGGCGCCTGGATTGCTGATCTTGTCGCAATATGCGCAGCATCAGTATTGGGGTCGCAGAAGTTTACACTCGACCGGGCAATTTCAAAGAGGCTGTTTGTCAGATATCAGACAAACTAAAGTGCAGAAGTTCAGACTTGATCCGGCTGTATGTATATCAAAGCACTTTTCCCGGATTCATCAGCCCTCGCGGGTCGAGGGCGCATTTGATCGCGGCCATCGTTTCAAGTTCGATGCCGGTCTTGTAGCGCCGGATGGTTTCGCGCTTGAGTTGCCCGAGTCCGTGTTCGGCGGAAATCGAGCCGTCCAGTTCGTCGACCAGGTCGTAGACGATGCGGTTGGCTTCGCGGCATTGCGCCGCGAAAGCCGTATCGTCGCCAGCGGACGGCAGGAACAAGTTGTAGTGCAGATTGCCGTCGCCGATGTGCCCGAAGGTGATGAACCGCACATCGGGCCGCCATACCCGCAGGGCGGCATCGGCCCGGGCGAGAAATTCGGCAATGCGGCTTGCCGGCACCGAGATGTCATGCTTGATGCCCAAACCTTCGCATCTTTGCGCTTCGTTGGCGTTTTCGCGCAGCGCCCACAGGTTTTCGACTTGGGCGAGCGTGGCGGCTATCGCGGCGTCGCTGGCGTCTCCCGCTTCGTGCGCTTCGGCGAGCGTTCGTTCGAGCAGAGCGGCGAGCGGCGCATCCGCGTCCGTGTCGGCCAGTTCCACCAGCACCGACCACGCGGCAGGCACGGGCAAGGGCGAGCGGCAGCGCGGCATGTGTTTGAGCACCAGATCGAGCGCCGGGCGTCCGATCAGTTCAAATGCGCTGACCCGGTCGCCGCAGGCGGCGCGAAAGCGCGCGAGCAGCGAGACGGCCGCCGCCGGTGCGGGGACGGATACCCAGGCAGTCGCCTTCGCCTTCAGTGCGGGAAAGAGTTTCAGCACGGCGGCGGTGATGATGCCCAGGGTGCCTTCGGCCCCGATGAAAAGCTGCTTCAGGTCGTAACCCGTGTTGTCCTTGTGCAGCGCGCGCAGGCCGTTCCATGTCCGTCCGTCGGGCAGCACGACTTCCAGCCCGAGGGTGAGGCTGCGCATGCTGCCGTAGCGCAGCACTTGCACTCCGCCCGCGTTGGTCGAGAGGTTGCCGCCGATTTCGCAACTGCCGCCAGAGGCGAGCGAGAGCGGGAACAGACGCCCGGCTGCGGCGGCGGCTTCTTGCACCGCCGCCAGCGTGCAACCGGCTTCCACGCAGATCGTGTCGTTGACGGCGTCCAGTGCGCGGATGCGGTTGAGTCGCGCCAGACCGACGACGAGCGAAGCGCCGTCGGGCAACGGCGTCGCGCCGCCGTTCAGGCCGGTGTTGCCGCCTTGCGGCACGATTGGCACGCTCGCTTCGGCACAGACGCCGACCACGGCGGCGACTTCGGCAGTCGTCGCGGGTTTCGCCACCGCGATGGCGCGGCCCCGGTAACGGCCCCGATGGTCGGTCAGGAAGGGCGCGGTATCCGCCACGCCGGTCAGGATGTGTTCCGCGCCGACGATGGCCGCCAGACGGGCCAGCAGACCGCCCGCGCCGGGATCAGTTGCCGAGACGCTCGGCATAGAGGTCGTGCACGTCGCAGTCGATGATCCTGACCCGGACGAAGTCGCCGGGCTGGAGTCCTTCGCCGTCCGGAATGATGACCAGTCCGTCGATTTCGGGTGCGTCGCCCGGCGAGCGGGCCAGCGCGCCTTCTTCTTCGTCCGTTTCGTCGACCAGCACCGTCATTTCGTTTCCGATACGGGCCTCGAGGCATTGGGTGGAGATGTCTTCCTGGCATTCCATCAGGCGCGCGCGGCGGTCTTCCCGCAAGGATTCGGGCACTGCGCCGGGCAGGTCGTTGGCGGGTGCGCCTTCGACCGGGGAATAGGCAAAAGCGCCCACGCGGTCGAGCCGCGCGTCTTCGAGAAAGCGCAGCAATTGCTCGAAATCGTCTTCGGTTTCGCCGGGGAAGCCGGTGATGAAGGTCGAACGGATGGCGATGCCGGGACAGATGGCGCGCCAGCGGCGGATGCGTTCAAGCGCGTCCTCGGTATTCGCCGGGCGTTTCATCGCTTGCAGGATGCGGGGGCTGGCGTGCTGGAGCGGCACGTCGAGGTAGGGCAGGATGCGGCCTTCGGCCATCAGTTCGACAATGGCATCGACGCTCGGATAGGGATACAGGTAGTGCAGGCGTATCCAGACGCCGAGTCCGCCGAGGGCCTTTGCGAGTTCCAGCAGCCGCGTCTTCAGCGGGCGTCCGCCCCAGAAGCCGGTGCGATAGCCGATGTCGAGACCGTAGGCGGAGGTGTCTTGCGAGACGATGATGATTTCGCGCACGCCGGCCTCGGCCAGCGTCTCGGCTTCGCGCATCACTTCATGGATCGGGCGGCTCGTCAAGGGGCCGCGCAGCGCCGGGATGATGCAGAAAGTACAGCCGTGGTTGCAGCCTTCCGAAATCTTCAGGTAGGCGTAGTGAGCGGGCGTAAGACGCACCCCCTGGGGCGGCGCGAGATCGACGAAGGGGTCATGCGGCTTCGGCAGATGGCGATGCACGGCCAGCATTACGTCGTTTTCGGCGTGCGGGCCGGTGACGGCCAGCACTTGCGGATGCGCTTCCCGAACGAAACCGGCGCGCGCGCCAAGACAGCCGGTGACGATGACCTTGCCGTTTTCGGAGAGCGCCTCGCCGATGGCGTCAAGCGATTCTTCTATCGCGGCGTCGATGAACCCGCAGGTATTGACGACGACGAGATCGGCATCGCTGTAAGAATCCGCAATGACGTAGCCCTCGGCGGCAAGGCGAGTCAGGATACGCTCGGAATCGACCGTGGCCTTGGGACAGCCGAGGCTGACGAAGCCGATCCTGCGAGGCGTCGTGCTGGAGACATTCATCTGGCAGCAACCGGACGCACAACAAAAAGAAAAGCCCCGCAAGAGGCGTCCGAAAAGGAGAAAACCGCGGCGTATTTATTTGCCGCCGGACTTGCCCGGCGTCGGGGACAATGCATTTTCGCTTTTACCCGCGCCATGGTGCGGGACGAATTGAGAAGGAAACTGGAAGCCGGTAAACATGTTGCGCGTCTGGTTCTCGACCTGTTCCTGCATTTGCTGGAACATTTTCGTCGATTGTTCGACATAAGCTCCCATCATGTTTTGCAGCGCCGGCCCCTGGAAGTTCAGGAATTGCGCCCACAAATCCTTGCTGACCGAACTGTTGTCGCCATAGATGCCGCGCACTTGCACTTGCAGCTTGGTCTGCATGTCGGAGAACGCCTTGATGTTGTTTTCCAGGTATTTCCCCATCATGCCCTGCAAGGCGTGGCCGTAGAAACGGATCATGTGGGAAAGCAGGTCGCTGGTAAACATCGGCACGCCGCCGCCTTCTTCTTCCAAGATGATCTGCAACAGAATGCTGCGGGTGAGGTCTTCCCCGGTCTTGGCATCGACGACCTGGAATTCTTCGTAGCTCAATACCAGCTCCTTGACATCGCTGAGCGTGATGTAGGAACTTGTGCACGTGTCGTAAAGACGGCGGTTGGGGTATTTTTTAATCAGGCGTACTTGCTCGCCCATGTAAGTTCTCCTCGGCTGGCGGTTTGCCCGAACCTGCGGGCAGTCTTGCATTATATCTCTCGCAAGAATATATAAACCCCGCCAGCGGCGGGGTTTTCAGGCATTCGGGCCATATACGTCAACACAGCATGTTCAATCAATAGCCGCCGCCTATTGATAGTTCAGGCCGCCGTTGATGTTGAGCGTCGCGCCCGTCGTGAAACCGGACAGATCGTCGGCGAGGAAGACCACGGCAAAACCGATTTCTTCCGGCTTGGCCAGACGCTTCATCGGCACCGAGTCGATGATGCCTTTCAAGATGTCTTCGCGGATCGCCGTCACCATCTTGGTAGCGACATAGCCCGGCGCAATGGCATTGACGGTCACGCCCTTGGTCGCCAATTCCTGCGCCAGCGCCTTGGTGAAGCCGATTACGCCCGCCTTGGCGGCGGAATAGTTGGTTTGCCCGGCCTGGCCCTTGACGCCATTGACCGAAGAAATATTGACGATGCGTCCCCATCCGCGCTCCGCCATCTTGGCCGAAACTTGCTTGGTGACGTTGAAGAGGCTGGAAAGATTGGTGTTGATAACGGCATCCCACTGTTCGCGTTCCATCCGGGCAAACATCTTGTCGCGGGTGATACCGGCGTTATTCACGAGGATGTCGATCGGACCGGCCTGTTTTTCGGCATCGGCCACCATGGCCTCCACCGAGGCCAGATCGGCCACGTCGCCGGCAACCGGGATGAAGTCCTTGAAACCGGCGGCAACTTGTTCTTGCAGCCATTGATCCTTGTTGTCGTATTGGGGGTGGTAAGCCGCGACCACTTTGTGGCCCGCCTTGACCAAAGCCTGACATATGGCGGTACCGAGGCCGCCCATGGCGCCGGTAACGAGAGCAACTCTTTGGGTCATTTATCGAATCCTCGCAAGGAGAGTAACCGAACCCGGCGTCCTGCCGCGACTGCGGAAAAGGGCCGGCCCTGTTATGCGGTCAGCAATAGTGCGCCGCAAAACCCGTGCATTATAGGCGATGCAAGCGAGAAAAAATCAACAAAACGGGTCAGCGGCAATGTCATCGCATGAACGCCACAACGCGCGGCGCCGGCATCCGCCATGCGCGGCAGCGCCGGATGCAGGGCCTGGAACCGGCTCGGCAAGCCCCCGGCGTTTGCGACAAGTTTTTCGCGCACGGCAGACGCACAAGCTAGAATCGCCTCCCGATTCCAATTTTCCCGATGACCAATCCCGGCCAACCCGCCGGGGCATGGAGAACCCCGATGCCTCTCGTATCCATGCGGCAACTGCTCGATCATGCCGCCGAAAACGACTACGCCCTGCCCGCTTTCAACGTCAATAATCTGGAACAGGTCCAGGCCATCATGGAAGCCGCGGCGCAGACCGACAGCCCGGTCATCATGCAGGCATCGGCCGGGGCGCGCAGATATGCGGGCGAGGCTTTCCTGCGCCGCCTCATCGACGCCGCAGTGGAAGCTTATCCCGATATTCCCGTCGTCATGCACCAGGATCACGGCCAAAGCCCGGCGGTGTGCATGGCCGCGATCCGCTCCGGTTTTTCCAGTGTGATGATGGATGGCTCGCTGCTGGAAGACGGCAAGACGCCCTCCTCTTATGAATACAACGTTGCCATCAGCCGCGAGGTGGTGAAGTTCTCCCACGCCATCGGCGTCACGGTGGAAGCCGAACTCGGCTGTCTCGGCTCGCTCGAAACCGGCCAGGCGGGCGAAGAAGACGGCATCGGCGCGGAAGGCAAGCTCGACCGTTCGATGCTGCTCACCGATCCGGACCAGGCCGCCGATTTCGTGCGCCAGACCGATTGCGACGCGCTCGCCATCGCCATCGGCACCAGCCATGGCGCCTACAAGTTCACGCGCAAGCCCACCGGCGACATTCTCGCCATCGAGCGCGTCAAGGCCATCCATGCGCGGCTGCCCAATACGCATCTGGTGATGCACGGTTCCAGTTCGGTGCCGCAAGAGCTTCTGGCGATCATCCGGCAGTACGGCGGCGACATGAAAGAGACCTACGGCGTGCCGGTCGCGGAAATCCAGACCGCAATCAAATACGGTGTGCGCAAGATCAATATCGACACCGACATCCGCCTCGCCATGACCGGAGCCGTTCGCAAGTTCTTCGCCGAAAATCCGTCGAAGTTCGATCCGCGCGAATTCAACAAGCCCGCGCGCGAGGCCGCCAGGGCATTGTGCGTTTCCCGCTTCGAGGCTTTCGGCAGCGCCGGTAATGCCTCCCGCATCAAACCCGCCGCGCTCGAAAAAATAGCCGCGCGCTACAAGGCCGGCGAATTGATGCAGGCCGTGCGCTGAACCCGCGCCTTCTTTTTTATCCGGCTGCACACTACCGCCGGACGAACGACAGGAGCTTGCCATGCCCCCGGCCAATCTGAAATTGCATATCATCTTCGAGTTCGATGTCGCCGCCCCCGAGGCGCTCCTGTCCGACGATCATACCAATTTATGTCGCAAATTCAGCGATCTGCTAGGCCCGCTCGTGCTCCAGGGCATGCCCAAGGTCACTGCTGCCCAACTTGCCAAGGCGGGCGCCAGCCTCGCTGGTCACCACTACCATCTCGACGCCAAAAACCTTTCCGCGCCGCGCATCGAACGCACCGTGCTGGCTGCCGCCGCGCCGCATCTGACCGATGCGGAACTCGACGATCTGGCGCGCCAGGCCAGCGGCAAGACGCCGGGCAATGCGGCGGAATTGCAGCGTTATTTGCGCCGCCAGGCGCTGGCGCTGGTCAATGAATACCGTCTCGTGCCTTGCCAGGTCGAAGGCAAATTGAAATCGAGCGGGACGGTCACGGAGATCACGCTCGATGCCACGCTCAACCTTACCAATGGCAGCGTCATGATCGACGAAGCGGGCCGCCACAATCGCCTGCAACAAGGCACGGGCGCCGTCACCGTGACCGCCGCCGCCGGCGCAGTGCGCCTCGGCGGCAATTGCGAAGGCCACACGCTTTCCGGCCCAGTCATCGGCGTGTCGATCACCGACATCGCCGACGCGCGCGACGAACTGATCCAGCTCTGGCAGGCGCGCAGTTGATTGCCGATCCGGTATTCCCGTTCCGCGAACGCCGTGAACGCCTGCTCGCCCAGATGCTTGCGGCGGGCGGCGGCGTGGCGGTCGTGCCCACCGCGCCCGAGCGTGAGCGCAACCGCGGCACCCTCTACCCCTATCGCCCCGACAGCCAGTTTTTCTATCTCAGCGGGTTCAAGGAACCGGAAGCCGCGCTCGTATTGATAGCGGGCGAGACCCCGCGCCACTTGCTGTTTTGCCGTGCCAGGGACGGCGAACAGGAAATCTGGACGGGTCATCGCCACGGCCCCGAGGCCGCCGCCGAACGTTTCGGTTTCGACGAAGCATGGCCGATGGATCAATTCGACCGCAAGCTCCCCAGCCTACTCGCCAATCAACCCGCGCTCTGGACGGGACTTGCCGCAAATCCGGAATGGGACAAGCGCATCCTCGCCGCGCTCGGGCAGGCGCGCGCCGATGCTCGCGCAGGCACGACAACGCCGCGGACGGTACACGAAATCTCCGCCGTACTCGACGAAATGCGACTCGTCAAGGATGCGTTCGAGATCGCCATCATGCGCCGCGCGGGCGAAATCTCCGCCGCCGCACATTGCCAGGCGATGCGCGCCGCCCGTCCGGGGCGGGCCGAATACGAGATCGAAGCCGAATTGCTCCGCGTTTTCCGCGCAAGCGGCAGCCCCTTCCCCGCCTATCCGTCCATCGTCGCCAGCGGTCCCAATGCCTGTGTACTGCACTATGCCGACAACGACCGCCGCATGCTCGACGGCGAATTGCTGCTCATCGACGCTGGCTGCGAACTCGACGGCTACGCCGCCGACATCACCCGCACGTTTCCGGTCAATGGCCGCTTCGACGGCCCGCAGCGCGATCTTTACCAACTCGTACTCGCCGCCAACCATGCCGCCCGCGCTGCGGTTCGCCCCGGCAACGGCTGGAATGCCCCGCACGAAGCAGCTGTCGCCATACTCACGCAAGGCTTCGTCGACCTGGGCCTGCTCGCGGGCGCAACGGAAAACCTGATCGAAACGGAAGCCTATCGCCGTTTCTATATGCATCGCACAGGCCATTGGCTCGGCATGGACGTGCACGATGCCGGCCAATACAAGATCGGCGGCCAATGGCGCCCGCTCGTGCCGGGCATGGTGTTTACCATCGAACCGGGCTGCTACATCCGCGCCGCCGATGATGTGCCCAAGGCTTTCTGGAATATCGGTATCCGCATCGAGGACAATATATTGGTCACTGCCGAAGGCGGCGAATACTTCACCGATGGCGCGCCACGCGAAACAGACGAGATCGAAGCCTTGATGCGCGATCGAAAACGCATAAGCGTCAATGTGTGATGCTCGCCCGAACCGCCTCGCTATCGTGTTCCAGTGCTCGCTCCAAGGGACGTTGCGGGGTAAAGCCCCAGCGTTTCAAGCTTGTATCGCAACCTTCGCTTGGGTAAAGGGCGTTGTTCAAGACCGACGAATAAGACTTGATTCTCAAGGCATTTCTACTTCAAATCCCACCACGTTTCGCGCCTTTTTGCTGAATTCCACGCCGACCAAGTGGATGGGCTGATCGAGCGCGCGGTATTTATCGGCGTACTGTTTATCCTTGATCTGCTGGAGCGCCTTGCCTTCGGCTTCATTCTCCACCACCTTGAATTCAAAGAGATAAACCTGTCCATTGAACTGGACCGCCATGTCTAGTTTACCTTGATTGCTCACGTCTTCCAGCACGATGTCCATCCCCAGCGCGGCAAAGGACGCATAAAACACGCTGGCGTAATAGCCCTCGAAGCGGTCGAGTTCGTTCTTGCGGAACCAGTCGTTGGGAATACTTGCATAGAGCGAGAAGAAGATTTCCCGGATACGCTCGAAATCATTGATTTCCAGTGCATCGTAAAGGGCGAATCTACTTTCTTCCGCCTTGTGCGGATTCCCGATCCAGGCTCCCATGACATTGCCCGTCAACGCGCTCCGGACTTCGTGATTGGGATAGGTCAGCACAAACGCGATGTTGTCTCCACGCTTTTTCTCCCCGGCAATGGTGAGATACCCGGACTGGAACATCAAGGCTTCCGTGGAAATCGCGCCAACCTCAAAAGCGGAAATCAATTCGGACGAGCTTTCCATCTTCAG
>JAISCE010000040.1 GCA_031265765.1 Azoarcus sp. | reverse complement strand
GCGGGTCTTGATGATTTTGCGCAGTTGGGCATTGATGTTCTCGATGGCATTGGTGGTGTAGATCACTTTCCTGACGGCGGGCGGGAAGGCAAAGAAGGGAATCACACGATCCCAGGCATTGCGCCGTGTCGCCTTTTCCTTCTCGGCAAGTTTCAGAGCCTCTTTATCCGTCGCCAGCCAGATTTCCAGCGCATCGCGCGCGCGTGTCGCCGACTCGAATACCCCTTGTCGCGCCTGGGCCAGTTGTTGTTCGGCCTGCGCCAATGATAGCCGGTCTCGCCCATTTCATCGCGCAACGCGCCCGGCATGGCCGTGTGTCCGGTATGAATCGACAGCGCCCGCAGAATCTGCATGCGGCGGGAGGCTGTATTACGTTCGCCCTGGGAGCTCATGACAGCCCCTTTTCGGCAATCTTCGTCAGGATCAACCGAAGGGTATTATTGGCCTCGTTGAACGATCCGCATAGTTTGCTGACGGATTGCTCGACTTTTGCGAGGCGCTGGTAGAGTTCGGAAAGGTCATGGTGTCCCACCGCGCCGCCGATCTTCCCGGAGAGCGCAGCCAATTCCTTGTCGATCTTGTCGACATCCTCGTTGAGCCGGGTAATCCTCTCGTTCGTTTTATCGTTGCGCTTTTCGAGATAAATCCAAATCCCGATGGCGAATGTGCCGATCATGTTGATGATTTGCAAAATGTTCGAGATATTGGGCGGCGCGAACGCCATGGCCTCTTCGATCATTTCGCCCTCCGGAAATCCGACAGCAAAACGACCCGATCGGCCTGTGCGGGTTCGGGTGGCGGGTACGGGATTGCCTCCGTAGCAGGCTTCCCCGCCGCTTCGGCCTCATTGAGCAAATCGAAATAGGCGAGCACATTCCAGGCATAGGTTCCGGGAATGTCGTAGAGCGGCTTGCGCTTGAGTGCGGGCATCATGGGCCTCCTGTCAATCCATCGTTCCATTGCCGGATGGCATCGATCCTGCCCCGGCAGTTGTCGTATTGCCGCCGGGCGCCGGCGACCCAGTGCCCGACATCGGCATCGGTGGCAAATCGGGCAGCGGCGCCAGCAGCGTCGCCGGAATGCGTGGACACTCGGGCAGCGACGCTGGCGGATTCGTTGAGCAGCCGGGTGAGATCGGCAGACAAACAAGGACGACCCGCAGCAAGTTTGGCAATTTCACGGCCCATCTCCTCTGCGCGCTGAATCCGCGCGGTCTCATCCGCCGCGATCCGCGCCGCCAGCGCATCGCCGCGGCGCTGGGCGGCGAGCGCCTTCTGCAACGCCTCGACCGCCGCCTTCCGTGCTTCGGTCACGGTATCCGCCTGGGTTTTCTGAAGATCGGCATACCGCGATTCCCAGCGCCAGCCGTTCGCCGTCCACCCGGCCCAGTTGCCGAGCGAGAAAAACACCAGCATGAAAAACAGCGCCGCCCAATTGATGCCGACGACGCCGATCAGGGATTGGGCAATGCGCGCGATCACGTCGCATCCTCCAGCGCGACCCGTACCCGTTCCAAATAGAGCAGGCCCGCCTTGATCGTCGCGCCCATGACGACGAGTTCATCGGCGATTTCCTCGTGCTGGCGCATCGCCTGTGCGACGAGACGCGCCGCTTCTTCCGGCGTCGGCGGCTTTTCACTTTGCATCGCCGATTTCCCTCGAGGAAATTCCAGGCATCATGGATAGACGCCCTCCAGGCAGAGTTTCTCGACGCCTTTGCGGCGCACGCAGACGCCGCCGCAGAACCGCTTGTTTTTCGGTAGGCAGCAATTCTTCCCCTGCACCTTGTTGAACGCAGGAATCGTCCGGCAGGCGGCATCGAAATCCCCGGTGCGCAACTTCGCCACGATGCTGGATTTGCAGACGGCATTGGCCCCGACGTTGCCCGCCAAATCCACGTAGGCATCCCATTCATGTTGGTAGAGCGCCGTCGCCTCGCCGAAACATTTCCTGAGCGTCGCTTGCTTGCCGTTCAGGTCGGCGATGGCAAGCCGCAGCGCCGCCGCCGGCGCGATCGTGTCGCCCGGTCTCACCGGCTGCCCGTCCGGGCGCACGGTCGAACCGTGGCCGTATGTCCAGGCATCGCCCTTGACCGGCTGCACGGCCTTCTCCGTAAAACCTTCGTGCGCCGCCCACATCCCGATTGCGGCGCCGGAAACCATCAGGGCGGACACGAGAATGCGCTTTCCGACACCCATATCGACTCCAGACACGATTGCATGGCCGCCATCGTGCGCCGGAGAAACCCTGATCCGCAGGGGGACAACTGTCGGGAGAATCGGGAACGTAAAACCCGGCGAATCGTCAATCGCGCATCCACAGCACTTCGGATCGCAGCACGGTTCCGTTGCCGCCTGCCGCGTAGTGCCGGCGCGTCAAGCGCCGCCATCCGGTCAATATGTCGTCGTACAACTCGCTCGCGTAGCCGGAAATCATCACACGGCCCCGGACGCCGGAAAGCAATGTGAGCAGTTCGACGTGTTGTTCACATGCGTGATATTTGAGAGTGCATCTGCGAGATATTTACGGGATGAGGGCGGACGTGGACGGATGAAGCGGGATCGCTCCTCAACAACAAAACCGACGGCGCTGGCTGGAACGGCGCGGTCTCCATCCCCGTCGTCGACGAGTGGAGCGGCCAGACCTACACCGTGCTATTCGACCGGCCCGAAGAAGTCCCGATCATGGCGCAAGTCACTGTCGTAGAGCCACAGAACAATACACTCAAAATCAACCACTTGTATCAATATCATTTCCGCAACCATCCCGATTCCGCAGCCCACAAACCCAGCAACGGCGCGGCGCGATTTTGGATTGCGGAAACGATTTTAGGCTTACGGGTTATGTCCTTGTGCATTCACGCGGTCATGAATTTCGATCACCACACCCTGCAACCCCCTCACTTGGGCATCGCACTCTGCGGCGGCTCGAACAATTCGACCCGCACTCTCATCTCGTAGTCGGGCGGCTTCATCAAACCCTGCGCGGCCTTTACCTGGAAGCCAACACGGGAAATGCGGAAATTGTTCGGCAGATCGAGAAGATCAACAATCTTGACCGCAAGTTGCATGATATTTCCCTGCGCTTCGATGAAGAATGGCACGGCAAGGAAGCTGCCTGACCGGCTGTCCACGGCACACAATATCTTCAGCGTCAGCACAGACACAGTCGATCGTACTCCGCGCCCGCGACAAACGCGCGTGCCGCCAGGTACAACTCCGTCGGCGTGATCCGCCATGCCCGATTCGATGGGGCAATCCGCACGCCCACGCTGAGCAACACCTCATGCGCCAGTTCGCTGCAAAAATACTTGCCGTTTGCATTGAGCTTTTTGGAGAACCTGTCCCGCTCGGCCTCCGACACAACGTATCCTGGCGCGGGGACACCGCGTTGCAGCCTATGGAGAGACGGCGCAGTCGGACCGCTCGATGAAGCAGGAACCCGCCGAAGCGATTCAACCCGGCTCAATGCCAAGTTGAACGCCGTAGGAATCCCCTGCCTTTAGGCAGGGGAGGATGTCAAAAATCTTCCCAAAGTCCGTGTCCTCGCCCTACCCTGCCGCCAGCACCCCCAACCGCCGCCAGACGGGCAGGATTTCCCGTTCAAATCCGGCCAGCGCCGCCGCGTCGGTTTTCCCGCCATCCAGCGCGCCAACTGCATCGACGAGCGCCTTGCCGCGCAAGGCGGGATTTTGTTGCAGGGCGTGCGCGGCCAGCATAGCAGCCCGATCCGCCGGCAGACCGGAACCGATGGCGGGCGCGGCAACCCAGCCGTATTCGCGCCCGGCGGCGCAAGCGCGCCAGAGTGCGCGGTTGAGCGCCTGTGCCGGCGCGGCATCCGCGACCGGCAGGACGGGATGCAGGTATCCGGCCCAAAGCAACATCTGGATGGCCTGGCTCAAGAGACCGCCGCAACCGGCGTAATCGGGGTGCGTCATCAGATCGCCAAAGCCATGGGACTTGCCATCGGCAAGCGCGGCAAGAAGCGGCGAGAACATGACCGCCGGGCCGTCGACCGGGCCGACGCGAGTCTCGAAGCGCAATGCGCCCTCCTTGGGCGCGCCCGGCAGGGCGATCAGGCAAAGAGACTCCAGGGCGGCGCGATGTCCGGCTGCGGAAAGCGGGCGCGGGGCGCGCTGGTAAATGTCGCGTCGCAGGCTTTGATTGCGTGCGATGTCTTTAGCCGTTTCGCGGAGCGCCGCATCTTCGAGCGCGGCAATCGCGGGGAGCGATTGCGCTGGGATGGAAACGGCATCGATGTTTTCCGAAGGCGTGGCGCTGCCGAGAAAACCGCAGTCCGCTTCCGCCAGCGCCGTGAGAACATCGGCCACATGCAGCGGTTCCCAGTATTCGCCGAGAAATTCGTGGGCGAGATAGCCGGACGATTGCGCCGCCATGTGATCGAGTTGGACGCCGAGTCCGCGCACCACGGCAAACTGGCCCGCGCCGCCGTCGCGCAGGGCGCGCAACAGGGCGCTGCCCGTTCCGATCCCGGCTTCCGCGCTTGCCGAGGTTTCGGCACAGCGCCGCAGGAGCCGCTGCAAGGCCATCATCGGCGCGCCGCCGGGCTGGCTCATGTACGCAAGACAGGCAATGCCGCCGGGTTTGAGCCAGCGTTTCACGATTCGCAGCACTGCCCGGCGGTTGGCGGGCGAAATCCACGACAGCACGCCGTGCAGCACGATGAAATCCAGCGGCGGCAGCGCCGTTTCGTCGGCTTCGGCGAGCGTGGCGAAACCGGTGTGGAGGAAATGCACGTTGGCGATTCCGCTTTCTTCGGCGAGCGCGCGGGCGTGCACGACGGCCGCCGGGTCGAAATCCACCGCGTGGAAGCGCCCGCCCGGATTGGCCGAAGCAGTGATGAGCGCGCCCAGTCCGGGGCCGCAACCCAGTTCGCACCAAGTGTAAGGCGCGGACAGATCGGGCGCGCGATAGCCGAGTGCGGCGGCGACCGCGGCGAGCCATGCCGGCGTCAGTTCGCGGTGGAAAAACGCCGGGTAAGCCAGTTCGGTGTGGTAGCCGTCGCTCCAGGCCGGATTCATCGCGCGGACTCCGCCATGGCGGCCTGCGAAACATTGCGCGAAGCCTGCTTCCAGAGTGAATAAATAGCCGTCGCGCCGCCATAGCGCGGGGCCGGCCTTTCCCGCCCCGGCATGCCGTTCAGAACGAAGCGGTAAGCGTCATGTAATAGGCGCGTCCGGGTTCGTTGTAGGTCGCGGCGCCCGCCGCACTGCCATTGCCCTCGCGGTATAGCTGCTTGTTGAAGATATTGCTGACGCCGACGCGCGCTTTCAGGTTCTTGGTGAAGGCGTAGCCCACGCTGACGCCCCACAGATCGTAGGCCGCCCGCGCCTTGAGCGCGTTGCCCGTTGCCGCCGCGCCGGTACTGGCCGCCGTGGTGCGCGGTTTCTGCTTGCCGTAGAAGGTACCGGTAATGACGTAGGAGAGCTTGTCGGTCGCCTGCCAGTCGAGAGTGGTATTGATCGTGTATTTCGGAACGATGGTGAGCGGCTGGCCATCCTTGCTCTTGTTGCGCTGCATATAGGTGAAATTGTTGCTCCAACTCAGGTCGGGTCCAAAGGGAATCAACAGGTTGCCTTCGTAACCGGCGATCACTGCATCGGTCGCGTTTTCCCATTGCAGCACGGTGCCAAGGGCGGGATTGTTGGCATTCAGCATCGTCAGGCCGGAGGTGATCTTGTTGTCGTACTTGTTGTGAAAATAGGTCAGGCCCGCGTTCCAGCCGTTATGCGTGTAGTTGATGCCGATTTCCTTATTGACGCTGATTTCCGGATCGAGATCCGCATTGCCCAGCACATAGCAGGGGCCGGTCATACCGACCGGGCAGCCATTGCCCATGGTGTTGTACAGATAGTGAGGATTGATCTGGTACAGGTTCGGGGCCTTGAATGCGCGGGCGATGCCGCCTTTCAGGGTGATTTCCGGCGTAATCATCCAGGAAGCGTTCAGCGCCGGACTCCAATTGTTGCCGAATTTGCTGTGGTGATCCAGGCGCAGGCCGGGAGTGAGGATGACATTTTGAGTCAGTTCGATGTTGTCCTCGACGAAGGCGGAGGTAATGGTGGCATCGCTGTCGGTCGGTCGCTGATTGGCGGGAACGACGCCAGGATAGGTGATGCCGCCTGCTACCGCGTTCCGGATGGATGCAGGATCGTCCAGTTCTTGCCGATTCCATTCGACGCCCGCCGTCAGCACCTGACTGACGCCCAGCTTGAAGGGAACGTCGAGTTGGCCATTGAGCGTATAACCGTCGAGTTCGCTGGTGGATTTCCTGGCGCTGTTGATATTGCCTTCGCCGCTGCCTGCGGTGCCTTCGTCCAGACGCCGGTTTTGGGTGTTCTCGTACTGGAAGTAGGCGCTGGAGTTGCCGAAGGAATACTTGCCCTTGTGCGTGATCGCATAGGTGCGCCGCGTCATGGTGTTGGTTTCATCGCCGAGAAAGGAAGCCGGATTAGCGCCGGTGGCCCCGCTATCGCCGGTGGCGCTGGCGCCGACATTGGTATCGCCCGCATAGATGTTGCTTTGGCGGGAGTAGCCGGCCTCGAAATCGACGATATGGTCTTCCACGGGCTTCCAGCGCAGCAGCGCCCTGATGTCCCTGTTCTTCACGCCTTCGTGGCCTGCCGCCACGTTGACGCCATCGGCGGTTTCGGAGAGATTGATGTCCGATGCATCGGCATCGGTCTTGTTGTAGTTGCCGTAGACGCGAAAACCGAACTGTTCGCCGATGGGACCGCTGGCGCTGAAATTGACGCGATACGTCTCGCCTTCGTCGGTATCCTCCGGCTGGTTGGTGTAGAGCGAAACCGTGCCGCGCAGTTTTTCCGGAATACCCTTGGTGATGATGTTCACCACGCCGCCCGCCGCGCCATTGCCGTAACGCGCCGCCGCCGGGCCGCGGATGACTTCGATGCGCTCGACTTCCTCGGCGGGCACCCAGTTGGAGTCGCCGCGCGTGTCGCGCTCGCCGTTGCGGCTGTAGCGCACCGAATTGCGCGAGGTGACGGGTTTGCCGTCGATCAGGATCAAGGTGTTTTCCGGCCCCATGCCGCGCAGGTCGATCTGGCGATTGTTGCCGCGCGCGCCGGTGGAACTGTTGCCGGTAAGGTTCACGCCGGGCATGCGGCGGATGATGTCGGAGAGGTCGTTGGCGGGCGGGCGTTTTTCGATGTCTTCCGCGGTAATGGTCGATACGCCCGGCGCTTGTTTCAACTCCTCTTCAGCCGTGCCGAGAACGCGGACTTCCTTGAGCGTGGTTTCGGTTTCCGCCTCTTGCCCGGCTTCTTGCGCGACGGCGGGGAGAGCCATCGCCATGCCGATCAATGCCCACTGCATGCTGCGGCAGAGCGGGGAAAGAGGAAAGGGAAGCTGTGAAGCAATGGATTTGCGAGGGAAGGGTGTTGACATTTTAAGAATTCTCCGTAGTTGCAGCAACAACGAACAACAATGATAACGATAAAAAATAAGTTTTGTAAACGATTATCAAAGACGATATGGGTAGGCGCCGGATCGAATCGCGCGAAAGCAAGGTTCGCGTTCATATCCGGCTTGCCGTTCCGGCAGGCGGGGTTCAAACCGGCGTCGGTTTTCCGCCAAATGACCCGTTTCCACTCCGGGCTGTGATATTTTCGGACGCTTCATCGCCGGGCGACCGGCATTCATTCATGGGGGTACTTGAAGGGTGGATAAGAAAAAAGTCATCCGCAATACCGTTTGCGTCGCGAGCGGCTTTCTTCTGGCGTGGCTGTTCGCCGCCGCTGCCGCGCAGGCTCAGCCGCGCGATGCCTATGCATCGGGCGAGACTCGTTTTCTCGCCGCCCGCGACGCCGTACGCAAGGGCGACAGGGATACGCTCGAACGGCTCGCCAACGAAACCGACGGCCATCCGCTGGACAGCTACGTCCGCTACTGGCTGCTTTTCAATGGGCTGGCAAGGCCGGTTCCGCCATCGCCGGAAGACCTGAACCAGTTCATCGACGCCGAGACGGGCACGCTGCTCGCCGAACGCCTGCGCATCGACTGGCTGCGCAGGCTGGCCCAAAACGGCGAGACGGAACGCTTTCTTCAGATCTACGCCGGTTTGCAGAATCCGGACAACGAATTGCGCTGTCTGGCATGGAATACCCGTCTGGCAGGCGGCGACGGAAAAGTTCTCGATGAAGTGGCCGCGAGCTGGTCGTCGCTCACCTTGGCGCACGCCGTCTGTACGCCCGTACTGCGCGCCGCGGCAGAACGCGGGAAGGTGAGCGGCGAAGAAGTCTGGCAGCTTTTCCGCCGCCGGGTCGATACCCGCTCGCCGTCGCGCGCGCGCGATGTCCTGTCCTGGCTTGCCAGCGACAAGCTCAAGGCTTTCAATCAGGCCATGCGCGGGCCGAAACGCTATCTCGACCGCTTGCCCGCCAAGTTCGCCGCCAGCCGTTCCGGGCGCGAACTGGCGCTGGCGGCGCTCGCCCGGCTGGCGCGCGACGATGTCGATGCCGCCCACGCTCGTTTCCTGCGCATCTCGAAGCGGCTGACCGCCGGCGAACGCTCCCATGCCTGGGCGGTGCTGGCGCTGCACGCCGCCCAGGCGCACAAGCCGTCGGCGGCCACCTGGTATCGCAATGCGGGCGCAACGCCGATGAGCGCGACACAGCGCGCGTGGCGCGTGCGCGTGGCCCTGCGCGACAGCCAATGGCAAGCCGTCCTCACGGCCATCGACGGACTGAGCGCCGAGGAACGCACGCGGCCCGAATGGGTTTATTGGCATGGCCGCGCCTTGCAGGCCCTTCGCAAGACGAGCGAGGCAAACAAGGCATTCCAGCGCATCGCCAACATGCCCGATTTTTATGGGATTCTCGCCAACGAAGAACTCGGCCAGCCATTCGATCCGCGCGCGGCGCATGCCGCGCCCGCCGTCTCCAGCATCGGCGAGCCTGTCGCCAGCAATGCCGCCCTCGACGGCGACCCGGCAGGAAACGGCGGCGACGATGCGGTAGACAGCGCGGGCGACGATGCCGCCGAAGCCGATGCCGCCGAAGCGGAAAACATCTCCGCCGCCGCGCCCGCCGCCACGGGGCCGAGCGCCGATAAACACCCCGGCCTGCAACGCGCGCTCGCGCTTTTCCGGCTCGATCTGCGTCTCGAAGCCGTGCGGGAATGGAACTGGTCGCTCCGCGGACGCGACGAGGCTTTCCGCCTTGCCGCGGCGCGGCTGGCGTTGAACAACCACCTCTACGACCGCGCCATTACGTCGGCGGAACTCGCCAACCCCGCCGGCGCCTGGGAGTTGCGCTTCCTCATGCCTTTCCGTGAAATCATCGAGCCGCACGCCGTCGCCAAAAACCTGGACATAAGCTGGATATACGGCGTGATGCGGCAGGAAAGCCGCTTCATCATCCCGTCCCGTTCCGCTTCCGGGGCGCAGGGCTTGATGCAGGTGATGCCCGCCACCGGCAAGTGGGTGGCGAAAAAACTGGGGCTGTATTACCACCCCGGTCTGTTGAGAGACCCCGAAACCAATGTCGAACTCGGCACGGGATACATGCGCATCATCCTCGACGAACTCGAAAACGATGCCGTGCTGGCGGCGGCGGGCTACAACGCGGGTCCGAGCCGGGCGCGGCGATGGCGCGACAGCCGCCCGCTCGAAGGAGCCATCTACGCCGAGACCATTCCATTTGAAGAAACCCGCGATTACGTCAAGCACGTCATGGCCAACACGGTGATCTACGCCGCCCTGATCGAAGGCAAGCCGCAATCGCTCAAGACGCGGCTTGGCACGATTCTGCCGAAAATGGACTGAAAGCCATGCGCGCATACGTCGTCGGCGGGGCGGTACGCGATGCCCTGCTCGGCCTGCCGGTCAAGGACCGGGACTGGGTCGTGGTGGGCGAGACGCCCGAAGCCATGACCGCGCGCGGTTTTCGTCCGGTCGGGCGGGATTTCCCGGTTTTCCTGCATCCGAAAACGCACGAGGAATACGCGCTCGCCCGCACCGAACGCAAGAGCGGGCACGGTTACGCCGGCTTCGTCTGCCATGCTTCGCCCGATGTCACGCTCGAAGAAGACTTGCTGCGGCGCGACCTTTCGATCAACGCCATCGCCCGCAGCGCCGACGGCGTCATCATCGACCCCCACGGCGGCGTGCGCGACCTCGAAGCCAGGGTTTTGCGCCATCTCGGCCCGGCCTTCGCCGAAGACCCCCTTCGCGTCCTGCGCGCGGCGCGTTTCGCCGCCCGGTTGCCCGATTTCACCCTCGCGCCGGAGACGCTGGCGCTCATGCAGCAAATGAGCGCCAGCGGCGAACTCGATCACCTCGTGCCCGAACGGATATGGAAGGAACTGGCGCGCGGACTCATGGAGGCCCGGCCTTCGCGGATGTTCCGCGTCCTGCGTGAATGCGGCGCGCTCGCCGTCATCCTCCCCGAACTGGATCGGCTGTTCGGCGTGCCGCAGCCGCCGCAATATCACCCCGAGCTCGATACCGGCGAGCATACGATGCTGACCGTCGACCACGCCGCCCGCGCCGGGTATCCGCTTGAAATACGCTGGGCCTGTCTGCTGCACGATCTCGGCAAGGGCGAAACGCCCGCCGATATCCTGCCGCATCACTACGAGCATGAATCCCGCGGCGCGCGGCTGGCCGAACAAGTCTCGAAACGTTTGCGCGCGCCCGCCCACTGCCGCGAATTCGCCACGATCTTCGCCCGCGAGCACGGCCGCTTCGGCCACATCGGCGAATTGCGCCCCGGCACCGTGGTCGACATACTGGAACGCTGCGATGCCGCGCGGCGGCCTAAGCGTTTTTACGCATTGCTCGACGCCTCGGCTTGCGATTATTTTGGCCGCGGAGGAGACTGGCCTTCTCCTTGGCCGTCCGCCGCGGCATGGGCGCATGCGATGGAAGCCTTTCTCGGTGTGGACGCTGGCGCGCTGGCCCGCGCCACCACCGAACGCGGACAAATCCCCGCCCGCCTCCATGCCGCGCGAGCCGCCGCTGTATGCGCGCGCCTGCAAGGCGGCGTGGCGTCCGGCAACCCTAATATATCCTTCGATCCCCCTTCTTCCTGAAAATCCAAGGCAATGAACACTGCAAAGACCGCCGCGAAAATCCCCAGTTCCCTCGAAATCATTACTTATCCGTCCGCCGCCAACGCACACCGCACGCCCCTGCTTTTCGTCCATGGCGCCTACGTCGCCGCCTGGTGTTGGGAGGAGCATTTCCTGCCCTGGTTCGCCAAACAGGGCTGGAACGTCCATGCACTCTCGCTGACCGGCCATGGCAACAGCCGGGGCCGCGTCGATCTCGACCACCTCACCCTCGACAACTATGTGGCCGACATCGTCGAAGCCGCCGCCGCCCTCTCATCGCCGCCGGCGCTGATCGGCCACTCCATGGGCGGCATGGTGGTACAGAAATACCTCGAACAGGCCGCCGCCCCCGCCGTCGTGCTGATGGCCTCGGTACCGCCGCAAGGCTTGATCGGTTCGGCGCTCGGCATGCTGTTTACGACCCCGCATCTGCTGTTCGACCTCAACCGCATCATGGGCGGCGGCGAACCCAGCGTCGACAGCCTGCGCGAAGCACTTTTCCACCAGCCGATCTCCACCGAAAAGCTCCAGCGATACTGGCGGCTGTCCCAACCCGAATCCCAGCGCGCGCTCTGGGACATGACCCTCTATAACCTGCCCCATCCCGGCAAGGCCTACAAAGCGCCGATGTTGATCCTCGGCGCGGAATACGACCGCCTGGTGCCGCCCAGCCAGGTGTACATGACCGCGAACACCTACGGCGCCAAGCCGGAAATCTTCGCCGGAATGGGGCACGGCATGATGCTCGAACGCGGCTGGGAAAACGTCGCGACGCGCATTGACGAATGGCTTGGCGCGCAAGGTCTGTAAGCCGCCGTGACGAAATACGCGCTCCGCGCGCTCCGCGCCCTAAAGCCCTGCCGGCATAGTCCGTAGAAATGAGCGTGAAGAAACCAAACGGATATGACAAAGGATATCGAGATGATCGTCATCGAGATGGAAAACGGCAGTATCGTCCGCGATCCCACGGTAGTCGAACCGGAAACCCGCGCGATACAGCAGCCTGCCGATTGCCCCCAGCCCCGATTACAGGAAGCAAGTCTCCCTCCCAAGGCGGTTTGCCCACCGCCTCCCTTGAATATCGACGCTTTTCTCGCGGCGTTCGATGCTTGATCAAGGGTTTCATGCCGGCCCAAAGGATAATTCATGGGCCGGCATTTTTATGCCAAGGCTTCCGGCATCGCCCGCGAGGCGCTTTACAAGGCGCAGCGCCCAGGAAGCCAGCCACGTTTCGAGACTATTTCCCGTGTCTGCGCGGCGCTGGGCGTGAAGCCGGCCGCCGTACCCACGCACTGAATCCCTCCCGGACAAATCGTCCGGAAACCCCGCATTGTTGATACTGTCACGGATAGCGCATTAAAATAATGCGCTTGCGCCCCGGTCATCCGGGCGCAAGCAGCATGACGAACCCACAAAGAAAGCGCGAGCCATCGTCATGGTCACGCGCTACCGACAGGAGATTGACAATGGTACACACACTTCCCGCCCTGCCTTACGCACAGGATGCCCTGGCGCCGGCCATCTCGGCTGAAACCGTGGAATTCCACTACGGCAAGCATCACCAAAGCTACGTCGCCAATCTCAACAATCTGGTCGCGGGCACCGAATACGAGAATCTCACCCTCGAAGCCATCATCAAAAAAGCGCCCGCGGGCGGCATCTTCAACAACGCGGCGCAAATCTGGAACCACAGCTTTTTCTGGAACAGCCTCAAGCCCAATGGCGGCGGCGAACCCGCAGGCGCGCTGGCGGCGGCCATCGCCCATAAATGGGGGTCGTTCGCCGACTTCAAAAAAGCGTTCCAGGCATCCGCGACCGGCAACTTCGGCTCCGGATGGACATGGCTGGTGAAAAAATCCGGCGGCGAACTGGAAATCGTCAATACCGGCAACGCCGGTACGCCGGTCGCCACGAACGACAAGCCGCTCATCACTATCGACGTATGGGAACACGCCTATTACATCGACTACCGCAACCGCCGTCCCGACTTTGTCTCCGCCTGTCTGGAAAAGCTGGTCAACTGGGATTTCGCGGCGAAAAACTTCGCCTGAATCCCCATTCCGCATGGCAACGGGCGTTCATGGAACGCCCGTTTTCGTTTCCTTTCCGCAAGCATACCGGCATCATGAACCCATTGCTTCAAATCCGCGCGCTCGGCCAACAAGTCTGGCTCGACAACCTGTCCCGCGCCTTGCTAGACGACGGACGGCTCGCCCGTCTCATCGCCGGGGACGGCATTGCTGGCATCACCACCAATCCCGCCATTTTCCAGAAAGCCATCTCGGACGGGCGCTATTACGGGGACGAAATCGCCCGCCTCAAAAAGCAGGCGCTCACCGCCGAAGCGCGCTACGAACAACTGGCGATTCCGGACGTGCGGCGCGCCTGCGATCTGTTGCGCTCCTTGCACGCGCAGTCACATGGCGAAGCCGGTTACGTCAGTCTCGAAGTCTCCCCGGCGCTTGCCCACGACGCCGAAGGCACGCTGGCCGCGGGGAAACGTCTTCACGCCGAAGTCGACCGCCCCAACCTGCTGATAAAGGTGCCCGCCACCGCCGCCGGCCTGATCGCGGTCGAACGCCTGACCGGCGACGGCATCGGCGTCAACGTCACGCTGCTGTTCTCGCTTGCGCACGCCGAAGCCGCCGCCAGCGCCTATCTGCGCGGACTCGAACGCCTGCGCGCCTCGGGCGGCGATTTGGGGCGGATCATGTCGGTCGCCAGCCTGTTTCTCTCGCGGGTCGATACCTTGGTCGATGTACGCCTCGAAGCCCTCGGCGGCACAGCCCTGTCGTTGCGCGGACAAGCGGCGGTCGCGCTGGCGCGGCTTGCCTACCGCGCTTACCGCAACCGTTTCCATGGCCCGGCATTCGCGGCCCTGCGCGCCGCGGGCGCTCGCCCGCAATACATGCTGTGGGCCAGCACCGGCACGAAAAATCCCGTCTACAGCGATCTTCATTACGTCGAGCCGCTGATCGGCCCGGAGACCATCGCCACGCTGCCCGATGCCACCCTGGCGGCCCTGCGCGACCATGGCCGCGCCGCCGATACGCTGTCGCACGAAGCCAGCGCCGCATACGCCCTGCCCGCCGAATTGGCCGCTCACGGCATCGACCTCGGCGAAATCGGCGAAACCCTCCAGGCCGACGGTCTGGCGCAGTTCGAGCGCGCCTTTGCCACGTTGCTCGAACTCACCGCCTGAGAGCCTGCCCGCGATCCCGCGGGCCATCGCGCTGGCGCGGCGCGCACGATTTCCGGCGGGGAAGATGCTAGAATCGCCCCCCGAAGAAGGGTCATGCCTCTCTTAGCAAGCTCCGCGGGCGTCGTATAACGGCCATTACCTTGGCTTCCCAAGCCAAAGACGTGGGTTCGACTCCCATCGCCCGCTCCACTATGACGATCCGGGAACTTCCGGAAAAAGATCGATCGGGAGGCGGTTCCGGCTGTTATTCCGCTATGACTCGAAGGCCAAGGTCATCATTTATGCCTGGATCAACGATGAACGGACGCTGCGGGCGGCAGGTAGCAAATCCGACCCGTATGCGGTATTCGGGAAGATGCCGGGCCGGGGCAATCCTCCCGACGACTGGAACGCATTGATACTGGCCAGCAAGCAGGATTGGAGCAAACCGGAATAGGTATTCCTCATGTAGCGGGAGGCAGCCGCCCGCTCTCCACATTGCATCATGCCCCTCGAAATCGAACTCAAGCTCTCCTTCCCCGAAGAAGCCCTGCCGGCGCTCGCGCGCCATCCGCTCATCGCCTCCGCGCCGCGCGAAGGCGAACCCGGCATGGTGGACAGCACCTACTTCGATACCCCCGCGCTTGCACTCAAAGCGCACCGGATCGCCTTGCGCCTGCGCAGGCAGGGCGTGGAAACGGTACAGACGGTCAAAAGCGCGGCGGTTTCGCACGATGGGCTGGCGCAGCGCGCCGAATGGGAACAGCCATGGCATGGGCAATTCGACTTTTCCGCCATTGACGACCCGGATGCCGCCGCCTTGCTCACACAGGTGCAAAGCGAACTTGTTCCGGTTTTCGGCACGCGCTTCATCCGTGACATCCGTCACTTCCACCCGCGCGATGGAGTGTGCATCCTCATCATGATCGACACGGGCGCTGTCATGGTCGGTGCGCGCACGACGGCAATCTCCGAAGTCGAACTGGAACTGGCCTCGGGCGAAACCGACGATCTGCGCCGTCTCGCCGACGAACTGAGAAAAAGCCTGCCCCTCGTCCCCGAAGATGTTTCCAAGGCCGAACGCGGCTACAGACTGTTGCAACAAGGCTCCTGAAAGAGATTTTGCCGCGTGTTTACACGTAAACTCATAGAAATTTTCTATCGCCACGGAATCCCATGGCAACAAAGGCGTGGCATCGACCGTGATGCTTGTCCTCGTCATGATCGCGCCGCTCCATGCGAGCGCCCGCTTTTATGTCGTTAACGGGAGGCGTATCCTCACGCACTCACCCCAACATGGTGATCATGTCTGTTACCGAGACCAGCCGAGAGCAGCAGATGACAACTATCCCCAACGGCACCTTGCGCATCGTCGACGGCATCAAGCGCATCTATTACGATGGCTACTGGATCAAAGCCTACGATCCGCCCGTCGATTCGTTGCATACCAAGAAGATCCTGATCCAGGCCCTGACCCGGCGCTTGTTCAATCACGTCGAGCACGGCATCAACATCCCCGGCAAGCGCCTGAACGAAGCCCGTCACGCTTTCGAGACGGAACAGGTTCCGGCGCGCAAGCGCATCAAAGGCGCCATGCTGGCCGGAACGCTCTTCAATCGCGCGACCGACATTTTCACCAAACTGGTGGAATTGCAGGAGCAAGGCGTCGAAATCCACGAAGACAACGCCTTGATGCAGGAATGCGGCAACTGTCTGCAAGAGGCGCTGTCGCTGGGCAAGATGGTCTTGCACCGCAGCGGCGAGGAAGGCATCGACGAATTGTGGGGCGAGCCTTTCCGCGCCTTTTCGATCCCGGTCGAAGCGTTCTACGAGAGCCGCTACATCAAGATTTCCCAGACGTTGCGCGACATCGACTGTCTTTCCGCGGCCATGGTCGGCACTTTCGCCAACGACCCGCTTTTTACCGGCGTGGCCCCCCTGATCCGGCGTTTCACGGACGAAGCCAAGAACAAGTGTGAAACCCTGCGTACCGACAAAGACATCTTCGATGTCTGGGCCGGCTTCGTGGTCGCCTCGGAGCAACTCAGCGCCTACGCTCCGCAGATGCCGGCACAGCCGGACGTGGCCATGATGCGGCATGCCGCCGACGGCATCCGCCTGATAAAGCAGGGGCGCGCTCTCATCACGTATCTCAGCCGCGCCAGGGTCACCATGCCCCACAGCACCAAGGGTTATCGCGAACGCTGTACCGAATACGCCAAACGTTTCCAGATCCGGGCCGCGACGGCCGCCTGAACTTCATGCATAGGTATCGCCGCATTGCCGCTCTCGCGGGCATCGTATGCCTCACCCTGTGGGCGGCCTGCCCCGCTTTTTTCGCGCCGCCGCCGCGTTTTGCCTTGCCGTCGCTTCCCGCCAGTCCATCCGAAAAAACGCCCCGGCTGGAAAGCGCCCTCATCAACCAGCCCGATCCGCCGCGCGTCCATGCCGCCGCCATCGCCGCCTTGCCATCCGGACGGCTTTTCGCCGTCTGGTATGGCGGTCTGCGCGAGGGAAGCACGGATGTCAAAATCTATGCCGCCGATTACCGGCATGGCGCATGGTCGCCGCAGCGCGTGCTGGCGACGACGGCGCAAACCATGGCGGATACCGGCAGATTCACGCGCAAGGTCGGCAATCCCGTAGCTTTCGTCACGCCGCGCGGCGAACTGTGGGTCGTTTATGTCAGCGTGGCGCTGGGCGGTTGGGCGGCCAGCCAGTTGAACCTCATCACCTCGCCCGACCTGGGCGAAAGCTGGCGGCCCGCCCGGCGGCTCGTCACCGAACCTTTCCTCAATATTTCGACCCTGGTCAAAGGAGAGCCGGTATTTTTTGAAAATGGCGACATCGGCCTTCCTGTCTATTACGAAATGGCGGGCAAATTGGGCGAACTGCTTACCTTGTCGCCCGAGGGCGAGGTGCGGGCGCGTCACCGCATGGATCACGGCTCGCGGTCGCTACAGCCCGTCGTACTGGTCGAGACGCCGACCCGCGCCGTAGCCCTGATGCGCGATGGCGACGACCTGCCGCCGCACCGCGTCTGGCGCACGGAAACGACGGATGCCGGACAACACTGGTCTGCCTTGACGCAAACCGACCTGCCCAATCCGAACTCGGCGCTCTCCGCCCTGCGGCTGGAAGACGGCAAGTTGCTGGCGGTCGCCAACGACGTGGAAAACGAACGATTCCGCCTCTCGCTCCTGATGAGCGCCGACGACGGGCAGCACTGGCGCGTTCTCCACCGCTTTGAAGACAAGGAATCCTTTTTGCAAGACCCGCCGGACAGGGCCGCGTTTCACGCGCGCCTGCTGGAAGATTTGCAAGATATCGGCCAGATGCCGGATACGGAAGCGGTCGTCCGGAATGTCGAGAACAGTCTCTGCGAAACGCATTGCGCCTGGCAATACGACTACCCTTATCTGATCCGGAGCGCCGAAGGCGACTTCCATCTGGTCTACACATGGAACCGCGGTTTCATCCGCCACCTGCGCTTCAACAGGGCGTGGCTGGAAGAAAGACTATGATGCCCGCCCTCCTCGCTTGCCTCGGCTACGGCCTGGCGATAACCCTGATTCTTGCGCGGTGTGCGCCCTGGCTGCGCGCCCGTCCCGAACGCATGACGATGGCCTTGGCGGCGGCATGCGCGCTCCTGTACCTGCCCGTCGCCGGCGTTTCCCTCCTGGCGGTACTGCGCGGCGCGCTGGGAGACCTTTCCATCGTCACTCTCGTATTCCTGTCCATCCTCTTTCTCCGGAGACCGGGGCCGCTATTACCGCATGCCGGTTTCTTTGCCCTCATGGGCCTTGTCTTTTTCTTCCTCAGCTTCGGCCTGCTGCCTCTCGATCTCTACGCATTGGGGTATGCCGCCGCCGTCTTGCCCTGCCTGACCGGCGGCTTGGCGTTCCTCCTCTGGCTTCGCGGCTGGATTGCCTCTTCGCTCGCTCTCCTCGCCGCGCTGGCCGGCTGGCGGCTGCACTGGCTGGATTCCACGAATCTGTGGGATTACCTGCTGGATGCGCCGCTGATCGTGGTCGCGTCCAGCCGCGCCATGTTTTTGCGCATAGCCAGGAAACCGGTAATAAAACCGGTAATCCAAGATGCGGTAAAATGACCGGCGCAAATCGCCGGACACTTGCCGCCGCAAACCCTTCCTTCCCGCCCGGCGGCCATCCTCCAGCCCACCGTCCGAAAAGCCGGTCGTGAAGCGCGCTCCCGTTGCGCGCGCCGCCCGGTTCCCGTAGCCATCGTCATTGGGGTTCCCATGTTCTTTCCGCGTCTACGTTATCTGGCATCCGCCGTGGCGGCGCTGTTCATACTGTTCGCCATGTTGCGGGTGGGATTCCTGTTTGGAGCATCCGATGTCTCCATTTCCTCCGGGGGCGCCGTGCTCCTGGAAACACTGGGAATCGGGTTCCGGTTCGATCTGCGGCTGGCGATTCTGTTGATGCTGCCGCCCGCGCTCCTGCTGGTTCTACCGCGCTGGAACGCGCAAGACACGCGCGGCCTGCGCTGGGCGTTGCGGGTGTGGCTGGGTGTAGCCCTGCCGTTCGTGGGACTGGTGTACATCGTCGACTTCGGCTATTACGCCTGGCTGGGATTGCGGGTCAATGCAAGCGTGTTCAGGTTTTTCAGCAATCCCGACATCTCGGCGCAACTGGTTTGGGAACATTACCCGGTCATTGCGCTCACCTTGGTGTGGCTGCTCGCGTCGGCGGCGCTTCTGTCCGGTTTCGCCTGGCTGGAGCGCCGGACACTCGATCGCGCGGCGCTGCCGGTTCGGAAGCGGGGAGTCGCGGCGGCCATAGCGATCGTCATCGCCGGCGGTGTGCTGGGGATTTTGGGGCGCGCGAGCAACATCAACCTGGAAAACCCCGTGCCCCTGCGCTGGAGCGATGCCTTCTTTTCCGGCAATACCCGGATGGGCGCGCTGGGGCTGAATCCGGTGATTTTCATCTGGGACACATGGTCGGCCTCGCCCGACCATTACGACCTCGCCTACGTCAACGAGCACGCCGGGGAAATCGCGGCTTATCTGAGTGCACCATCCATGCCGGTCACGGCAGGCAAGTATCTGCTGCCTCGCTTCGAGCGGCACATCCCGCCGCAGCCGCACCGGCTCGAATCCGCAACACCGCCCAACATCGTTTTCATCCATTTAGAATCGCTGGGCGGCAGCGTGACCGGGCTGCACGGCAACCCCCTCGATCCCACGCCGCACCTGGACCGGCTCGCGCGGGAAAGCTGGTTCCTGCGCAACTTCTACGTCCCAGTCACGGGTACCGCGAAAACGGTGTGGGGGCTTTTCACTGGCATCCCCGACGTATCGCGCACGAAAAGCGCCACCCGCAACCCCTTCCTCCTGCCGCAGCAAAGCGTCCTGAACGCCTTTACGAAGCATGACAAGCTCTACGCCGTCGGCGGCAGCGCGGGCTGGGCGAACATGAGCGCGCTCATTAAAAGCAGCGTCCCCGGCATTCGCCTGTACGAAGAAGGCGACTGGCGCTCGTCCAACATCGACGTGTGGGGCATCTCCGACCTGGCGCTGTTCAAGGAAGTCGATGCGCTCCTGCGCCAGCGGCCCAAGGATCGCCCTTTCATCGCCTTCGTCCAGACCGCCGACAACCATCCGCCTTTCACGATACCCAAGGACAACGACGGCTTCGAACTCAAAACCCAGCCGGACGACGTATTGCATCGCTCGGGTTTCCGCAGCAATGCGCAGTACAACGCCGTGCGCTTTCTCGACCACAGCCTCGGACGCTTCATCGAGATGGCGAAGGAAGGCGGCTACTACGACAACACCCTCTTCGTGCTCTACGGCGACCACAACGGACGGGTCGCCGATCTGCCGTTCAAATCCAAGGCCTACACCGATCTCAATCTGGAAAGCCTGCACGTGCCGGGCATCATCCACGCGCCCCGCCTGATTGCTCCGCGCGTCACCGACGAGGCGACGAGTCTCCTCGATTTCCTGCCCACGCTGGCGGGCCTGCTGGGCCTCAACTACCGTACTGCCACGATGGGGCGCGATATCCAAACTCCCGCGCCGGAGGGTGAACGCGCCGTGCCGGTCATCCTGCGCGAGGGCACTTTTCCGCTGATCGGCGTCGTGACGAGCCGTTACCTTCTCCGGATGAACGCCGACGGCACCGATGCCGGGTTGTATGCCGTCGATGCCGACGATGTGAAGAATCTCGCAGCCGAAGATCCGCAAGAATTCGCCCGCCTCTCCGCGCTTGCGCGCGGCCTGCACGAAGCCGCAAGAGTCATGCTCTACAGCAACAAGGTCGAAGGGCGTTCCGAATAGAACCCCCGAATCCAATCCGTGTGCGGATTGCACGTACCACCCTGCGGGCGGGTTCATGACGCGCTTCGTGAAAGACCTCGCAGGAGCACGGACGGGACGCCGGCGCTCCGCGCCAGAATGCGTGGATTGACGGAAGGCGGCCTGCGGCCTTTTTCACCCTACGGCTCTTCACTCTTCACGTTTTATTCCAATTCTAGAAATTTAAAGCATTAATAATCCAATCCCATGCGGATATTGAATGGACGAGTTGGGGATTGTTTTCGAGGGAGAATAATCCGGAGACCAGGGTGTCTTCAAGAGCGGAGAGGGAGTTGAAAGCGATGTTGTGGAAGTGTTTTTCACGTAATTCGTCCCAAAGATGTTCTTGGGGATTGAGTTCGGGGCTGTAGGGGGGAAGGAAAAGTGTCCGGAGGTTATCCGGTAAGGAGAGTTGGAGTGATTTGTGCCAACCGGCGCCATCCATGATCATGATGAGATTTTCGTTGGGATGGCGTTCAGCGACTTCATCCAGAAAGACTTGCATGCACTCGGTGTTGACGTGAGGCAGGATCAGGGAATCAAGTCGGCCGTCGAGGGGACTGACGGCGCCATAAGCATAGGTGTATTGGTGAATGAGCATGGCTTTGACGAGAGGACGCAAAGGTTTTTTGCACCAGCATCGACGCCCCCGGCTGATCCGCCCAAACCGGGCTTCGTCCTGGAAGAGCACACGGAGCGGACGCTTCTCGGGGAAGCTCAGGGCGATTTCTTCCAGTTGGGCGGGGAGTTTTTTTTCCAGTCTTCACGGGCTTTTTCATCTCCCTTGGGATGTCGGGTATCGGGGGCGAGCTTGCGAAAGCCATGGCGATGCAGCATGTTGTACAAGGTCGCCAGACAGATCGTCTTGCCCAGCTTCTCCTCCACCTTCGCTTTCAAGGGCGGCACTACCAC
>JAISCE010000055.1 GCA_031265765.1 Azoarcus sp. | reverse complement strand
CGCCTTGAAACCGTCCGTGTAGTGACGACGGGGAATACCTTGTTTGGCTTGCATAGACACCTCCAGAGATCAATCGAAGTTTCTCTCTTTGGCGTCCGTTTGGGCGCAGCAAGTCCACGGAGGACCCTGGCGCGCTCGGAGAAGCGCCCCGCCGCGTTCCGCAAGCATGAGACGCCGTTTTGGTTCCGGGTGGATTTGACTTATTGAGCGGCGTTGGGCGGACGGCTGTCACGCGGACGAAGACGGGTGTCCAGGGACGGGTAGCGTCAGATGGCGGTTGTAAAAGCCGTCGGCCCGCGCTTTGTGGCGGCTGATGTTGAGCAGGGCGGTGTTGGGCAATTCCTTGTGCAGAAGCTCGAAGCTGGTTCTTTCGTCCTTGGCGTCGAAGGCGTCGGCGGCTTCTTCGATGAATACCCATTGCGGTCTTTGCAGGAAGATGCGCGCGATCCCGAGTCTTTGCTGCGCTCGCAGCGGCAGGGCGCGCGCCCAGTCTTCCCGGTCGTCGAGCCGGGATCGCAGCCAGCCGACGCCCGCGCATTCGAGCGCCCAGTGCAGGGCCGCTTCTTCGTATTGCGCGCTGGCGTGGGGGTAGGCCAACGCTTCGCGCAAGGGGCCGGCGTGTAAATAGGGGTGCTGGGCCGCAAAGACGATGTCGCCCCCGGCGGGCAAGAATATTTCGCCGCGCCCCCAAGGCCACAGTCCGGCGACGGCTTTGAACAGGGCGACCGTGATGGAGGGATCGCCGCTCACGAGGATGCGTTCGCCATGCCGCACGGTGAGGTCGAAGCCGGACAGGAGCGGCTGGCCGGCGGCATCGTCGAGGTGAAGGCGGCGGATTTCCAGTTCGGCCTTGCGGGCGCGATGCAATTCGACGCGGTTTTCTCCATGGCCGTTTTCCCGGTCTTCGCGCTGGAGCCGTTCCATGTCTTCGCGGAAGGTGACGATGCGGTCGATCGAAGCGCGGCAACGGGCGATTTCGCCGAGGTTGTCGATAGGCCACGAAAGCGCCGAGGTCAGGCGCTGGAATGCCTGCGCGGCTTGCATCAGGAGCCCCAGGGTCATGGCGCCCGCGATGTATTGCGGCGCGGCGATGAGGATGGGGAAGACCGGCAGCAATGTGCCGTAGCCGGTGGAAAAGGCGACGATGCCCAGGTATGCCCAGGTCTGGCGGTTCCAGCCTACGCCGACGCCGGCGAAGATCCGTTCGGCGCGGCGGCGCTCGCATTGCCCGCCATGCATGAGCGCGACGGCTTCGGAATGTTCGCGCACTTGGGCCAGTCCGAAACGCAGGTTGGCTTCCACCGTTTGAAGGTAGTTGGTGGCGCGTACCAGCGGCCTGCCCAGTATCAGGCCAAGCCCGGAACCCAGTCCGGCATAGAGGAAGGCCATCAGTACCATGTAGCCGGGCACGGCGATCGAGGTGTTCGGCAGGATCGCGCTGCCCGAGACGCTGAGCAGGATGTCGACGAAGCTCCCCAGGATCAGTGCCGAAAAGAGCAGCGAGTGTACGAGCGTGATGGCGACTTCGGTGGCGATTTTGACATCTTCGGCGATGCGCCCGTCCGGGTTGTCGTGTTCGCCTGCGATCAGTTGCAGTCGGTAGTGGTGGGAGCGTTCCAGCCATTGGTCGAGCAACAGGCCGGTCATCCAGCGCCGCCAGTCGAGTTGCAGCCAGCGTTTGATGTGCAGGTGCAGGGCCGTCACTATCATGGTGAGCGCGAAGATCAGTACGAAAAGCCCCGCCAGCCGGGCAAGTTCGGAGAGCAGGCGGTCTTCCAGCGCATTGAACAGGTCGCGGTTCCAGTAGTTGATCCAGATCGCCAGCCCGACCTGGGCAAGGGTCAGCGACAGGAGCATCAGGGTTGCGCCGCGCACTTTCCATTTGTTGTTGCCGTTGTTCCAGTATCCGGCGGCCAGCCGCGCGAAGTGGCGGCCTGTGCGTACTTTGGGATGGACGGCGGTTTCAGTCGTCTTCATCGCGCGCCAGTCCGGAGGCGATCCGCGCCGCGCCCTTGAGGCCCAGCAATTCGTCGCATACGACATGGAAGGGGATGTGCGCCAACACCGCGCTCATCGACGGGTGGGCGCGGAAAGTCTCGGCTACCTGCGGTTCGCGCAGGAAGGGCAGGATGCGGGGAGCGATGCCGCCGGTCAGGTATACGCCGCCGCCGGCCAGCACGGTCAGGGCGAGGTTGCCGGCGGCGGCGGCAAGGAGGCGGGCGAAAAAGCGCAGGGTTTCGGCGGCGGCGGCTTCGCCCGCCAGGGCGGCGGCGGCGATCGCCGCCGCGTCGCGGGTGAGCGGCGCTTCGGGCGACAGGCCGGAGACGAAGCGGTAGATGCGTTCGATACCGTGCCCGGAGAGCAGCATTTCGAGGCTGACGCGGCCATGCCAGGCCAGCATCGCCTCGCACAGCGCCAGTTCGCGGGCGTCGCGCGGGGCGAAATCCGCCAGCCCGCCCTGGCTTGCCAGAACCACGGGTTTTCGCGGCGTGCCTGCCAGCACCGCCATTCCCAGTCCGGTGCCCGCGCCGATGAGCGCCCGCACGCCTTCCGGTTCCGGTTCGCCCGCGCACAGGGAGACCAGGCCATCGTCGCCGAGGCAGGCGAGGCCGTGCGCCTGCGCGGCGAAATCGTTGATGAGCCGCAGGCGGGAAAATCCGAAATGCACCCCCAGGCGTTCACTCAGGCGCTCGCCATCCACTGTCCACGGCAGGTTGGTCATGTGCACGCGCCCATGTTCGAGCGGCCCGGCCACGGCGATGCAGGCCGCGATGGGGGTTGCGCCCGTCTCCGCAAGGAAGCCGCCGATGAGGGGTTCGATGCCGGCATGGGCGGCGCTCGGCGTTTCGCGGCGGCGCAATTCCTGCCAGCCGTTCTCTCCGGCATGAGCAAGGAGCAACCGCGCGCGCGACCCGCCGATATCCGCCGCCAATATGATCCGCGCCCGTTCTCGTTTCACGCCCATCTCCTGAATGTAACAGTTACGGCCCGCCAATAGATGTAGCCCCACGGGCATATTTCCTCTTGCGGCGCGTTAAGGCAAATCGGCCCGGAACAAATTGATAAAATCACTCGAACGACATCGGTACGCGAAAAATTGCGTATCCACATAGATTATCAGCTCGAATCTGCCAGAATGAATGCCACTCGCTTCGTAGATCGCCTTCAACGTGTGGCCGCTCCGGACTGGGCATTCGGTCTGGCGATGATGTCCATCCGCAACGGTTTTTTGCTTTCCCTGCCGCTCGTGGTTGCCGGCGCGGCGGCGATCGTCCTGAACAACCTGCCCATACAAGCTTATCAGGATGCCATGGTCTGGGCATTCGGCAGCGAATGGAAGCGCCTGGGGACGGCGATATGGCATGGGACTTTCGGCATCTTGTCCCTGCCGGTGCTGATCGGCATCAGCCACCATATGGCGCAAGGCCACAATCAACGCCATCCCACCCACCCCATCAGTTCGCCGATCACGGCGCTGGTGGGACTGGCTTCGTTCTTCGCCGTGACGCCCCTCACCGGGGAAAACGGCGGATTGCCGCTCTGGCTCGGCGTACAGGGGTTGTTCGTCAGTATCGTGGTCGCGCTGACCGCTTCGCAGCTGTTCATCTTCCTGTGCGGCTTCGAGCGTCTTCGCATGACGGTATATTCGGAAGGGCTGGATGTCGCCATTCCCCAGGCATTTTTCTGCCTGGGGCCGGGCGTGTTGACGATTGCCTGTTTCACATTCGCCCATTTCGGTTTCCAGGCTGCTGTCGGCATGACGGTGCATGAGTTCGTTTACGCGTCGGTGCTCTACCCGTTCAGATTCTTCGATCACATTCTGAACACCGGCGCCACCTACATACTGTTCACCCATATGAGCTGGTTTTTCGGCATTCATGGCAGCAATGTCTTCAACTCGCTCTCACAGGATGTTTTCGAGTATACCCATGAAATCAACGCCGCAGCTTTCGCGGCGGGGCTGCCGCCGCCTCACCCGCTCAACAAGCATGTCCTGGATACTTTCGTGTTCATGGGCGGCGCGGGTTCCTCGCTGTGCCTGATAGCGGCGCTTCTCATTACGAGCAGGAACCGCAACAGCCGGCGGCTGGCCAAGATTTCGCTTGCGCCCGGTTTGCTCAATATCAATGAAATCCTGTTGTACGGGCTGCCCATCGTTCTCAATCCCATTTTCGTGCTGCCTTTCCTGGCCGTTCCGTTGGTACTGGCGGCAATCAGCCACTTGGCGCTGCAAAACGGCTTCGTTCCCTGGCCGGAAATTCCCCTGCAATGGACGACGCCGCCGTTATTGAGCGGTTACCTGGCCAGTGGCGGCTCTTGGCGCGGGCCTGCCCTGCAAGGGGTCAACTTGTTCGTCGGCTTTCTCATTTACTGGCCTTTCGTCAGGATTTCCGATTACATCAAGGATGAACGCCAGAGAAACGCCCTGAGCTGCCTGTTGGAGATCGCGTGCAGCAATCTCGTCGGGCCTTCCGGCAAGAAATGCCTCGACCGCAGCGACGATATCGGCATGCTCGCCCGCGTGCTGGCCAGCGATCTCGACGAAGCCATCAAGAAGGGCACGGGGCTGTATCTCGAATATCAGCCGCAAATCGATTACAAGACCGGCCAGGTCATCGGCGCGGAAGCCCTGCTGCGCTGGCATCACGTTATTTACGGCAATATCCCCGCGTCCGTCATCATCGCCATCGCCGAGGATGCGGGATTCATGCACCGGGTCGGCCTGTGGGTGCTCGACCAGGCATGCATCGAGCGCGCGCACTGGCACCGGGCCGGGCTGGATCCGTATTTCAAGACTTCGGTCAACGTTTCCATCCAGCAGCTCTCCGATCCTGCGCTGCCCGAAAAAATCGTCCAGTATGTGGAAAACCATCACCTGCAACGCAGGATGATCGGCATCGAAGTCACCGAATCCATTGCACTCGATCCCGAATCGGCGCACAACTACATCTTGAAGCGCGTCAGCGACCTGGGCTTCGTCATTTCCATGGATGATTTCGGCATGGGCCACAGTTCATTGAGCTATCTGAAATATTTCCCGGTAGACATCCTGAAGATCGATTGCGCGCTTTCCAAGGACGTGGCCAACAGCAAGGTCTGCGCCGAAATCATCGCCACTATCGTCGAACTGTGCCAGGCGCTCGATATCAAGATCATCGTCGAATTCGTGGAAAACCAGGAACAGATCGACGTATTGCGGCGACTCGGCTGTTATATCTTCCAAGGTTATTTTTTCAGTCCGCCTTTGTCCGGTGAAATGACGCTCAATTACATACTGGACAAGATGGACAGGAACGGTTCCGTTGCGCATTCCGGCGTACAGAGTATCTTCTAGAAGATCGAACCGCATGCGCGCATTTGCCTTGACCGCTATTTCCGCCGGTATTTTCTTCCCGATACTTTCCTGCGCGGCGGCGGCGACCGGGGATGGCTGGTTCGCCGATTCCACGCTTTCCGGGGATTTGATGTATTTCCAGCGCCACCGCGACCGTTACCGGGTCGACGAAGACCGTTACGTCACCAACCTGCATCATCGCAGCGTGCAGGCGCGGCTCGATTTCGATTCGGCTTTCGCCGCGGATGTTTTCGGTTTCGATCTCGGCGTTTTCAGCGCCGCCGATCTGGAAAACGGCGGCAGCCCGGATCACGAAATCAACTTTTTCCCCTGGCGC
Source organism: Azoarcus sp. (assembly GCA_031265765.1). Classification (GTDB taxonomy): domain Bacteria; phylum Pseudomonadota; class Gammaproteobacteria; order Burkholderiales; family Rhodocyclaceae; genus WRNU01. Next base: position 47,551 of record JAISCE010000055.1, on the reverse strand, counting down.
GACCCGTGGTCCGCCGACTGGAGCCGCCGCAACGCCAAAAACGGTGTTTCCCTGTACCGCGCCCACGCCAAGCTTCGCCACGAGGGCGGCGGCAACAAATGGTGGGGCAAATTCGGTTATTTCCAGCCTGGCGGCCCCGGCACGCTCGGCGTCAATTGGGCGCTCATGCCCGGCACCTGGCGCGGTGTGGAAAGCGGCGGCGAAATCAGCCGCGACTGGGGCAAGCTCGTTTTTGCGGCGGCCTGGGCCAATGGCTACAAAGCGCCCTGGTATCGGGACATTTATCATTTCCGCGCCGGGAACGGCAAGGATCGCGTCAGAAACGTCGTTTCACTGGGTCTGCGTTACGAGACGGGCATGACTTCGGTGGAGGCGGCCTGGGGCGAAGCGCGAAATTATCTGCGCAATGCCCATCTCAAATTCAAATGGCGGCGGGAATTCGATCGCAATGCATCCATTGGCCTGAGCTACCATTTATATGCCGCCAGCGACCGCGTGCACGGCCACGATGCCGGTTATTACGCGGGCGGGCGCGCCTGGCAGCATTATTTCGCCTGGAACACCGGGTTTGCGCCTTATACGTTCAAAGCGGAATTCATCCATACCCGCGCACCGAGCCGGGCCGCCGGACATCTGGGTTATTTCGTTTATCGCCTCTCCGGCGCTTATGGCGGCGCGAACGGCGCTTACGAACTCTGGTGGGACAACCGCTCCGACTGGAACCATCACCGGGAAAGCGCGTTTTTCCTCAGCCTTGGGCGACGCCTCGACGACGTTCTGCCCATACCCGGTTTCACCCTCACCGCCTCCGCGGTGCGCGGCCAGGGCGGCAGGGTCTATGGCGTGCAGGAAAGCCTGCGCGAATCGGCCTGGTCGCTCGACCTCGGTTATGTCGCGCCTTCCGGCATGCTCAAAGGCAGCCGGATCAGCCTGCATTACACCGAATATGACAACAGCACTCACCTGCCGAGTTGGGAAGGATTCAGGAATCTGTTCCAAGACGAGCGCGACTTCAAATTCTTGCTCATCCTGCCGCTGCGAATCTGATTCCATAAACACATGAAAACCGGTACGAATCGACGAAAATGCCGACTGCAAGCTTTCCCGTCGTAACTTTTTCACTCATAATCCCTGCGTGCCTACAAAAATCGTGGCAGTGCAAAGCGTGGAGCAGGATATGGCTTCTAATGCGAGGAAAACACTTAACTTCAAGGTTTCCCTGTTCTTCGTTGCCGTTTCCGCAGCCCTGATCGCCATTCTGATCGCGATCAGTCTTTTGGCTTTTCGTCAATTTTCCATCATTACCGCCACCGAGCACTTGCGCACGGCGGCGGAAATCGCCCGGGTGCATCTGACCGAGGCCATGATTACCGGGGTCATCGACCAGCGGCAAAACTTCCTGCTGCGCCTCGCGGAAGTGCGAAACCTCAAGTCTGCCCGCGTGGTACGCTCTCCCTTGGTCAATGAACAATTTGGCACTGCGCGCAAAGGCGAGTATTTACCCGATGAAATTGAGAAAAGCGTCCTGAAGACGGGAGAATCGAGATTCGAGGTTTCCGAAAATAATGGCGAAATCATTTTCCGGGGAACGATTCCTTATGTCGCTCACAAGGAAGGCAGCCCCAATTGCCTGCAATGCCACGTAGCCCAGCCCGGAGACGTTCTGGGCGCGGTGACGATGACTATGTCCATTACCGCCCTGCGCCACAATGGGCTGGTCACGGTAGCCTACATCGTCGGCGTCGTGCTGTTTGCCGTGGTCGTGCTGTTCGTTCTCCTGTATCACCTGTTGCGCCCCATTTCGGATACCGCCAGCGCCATCGAATATGCGGTGCAGGATGCCATCAATGGCGATTTCAAGAACGAGATAGAAAAAAGGACCAACGATGAAATAGGCCAAATCGCCGACGATATGAACCGCCTGCTCCGGTTTCTGAATGATGGCCTGAATAAAATAAACACTTATATCTCCAAGTTGGTCGTTCGCAAACGGGAAACCGGCGAAAATTTACTGCTTGCCACTATTGATATGGTGGAAAGCATGACGCATATCTCCCAGTATAAAATCGCCATAGATGAAGACAAATCGAAACTCGATGTTTATTGCCGTCTCGTCAACACCATCAACAAAAGATTTTTCCATGAACGGGGAGAATTCTCTTTGTATGAAGTTTCTTCGGAAGGCAATGAGCTTCATCCGGTCGTCGTCGAAGGCATCACCGATGACAGCTGTCGCTGGTGCGACAAAAAAATCCTTACCGATCCGGGAGCCTGCCGTGTTTTCCATGCCGCGCACATGATCAACGGCGTCAGCCAGGCCGATATTTGCCAGCAGTTCAGGCCGGGCGGCGGTGGAAAAATCCGTTATCCCCTGTGTTTTCCCATTCTCAAGTCCAATGCCGCGGGCAGCGCCAGCGCCGTGAGCAGCATCGTGCAACTGGTGATTCGGGAGGAGGATGGAGATCGCATCCAGACGGCCCTACCCTATATCCGGACTTACATGGCCGACACCGCGCCGGTGCTGGAAGTGCGCCGGCTTCTGGAAACCCTGCGGGAGTCTTCGCTGCACGATCCGATGACCGGCCTCAACAACCGGCGTTTCCTCGAAGAATACATCGATACCCTTACCGCCAACGTGCGCCGCAAACAGACGAGCATGGCCATCCTGATGCTCGACCTGGATCATTTCAAGATGGTCAACGATACTTACGGCCACGATGCCGGCGATGCGGTATTGAAAGCCTTGGCAAGCGTCCTCAAGAACAAGGTGCGCGCCTCGGACATCGTCATCCGCTACGGCGGCGAGGAATTCATGATCGTCTTGCAGGACATCTCCGACAGCGATTCCCTCGCGATCGCCGAGAAAATCCGCGCCGCAGTGGCGGCCATGGTAATCACCCACAACGGCGCCATCCTGCAAAAGACCATTTCCATAGGCGTCGCAAATTTCCCGAGAGACAGCAGCACCTTCTGGCAGGCGGTCAAATTCGCGGACGTAGCCCTATATCATGCCAAGGCATCGGGCCGCAATCGCGTCCAGCATTTCACCCCCGACATGTGGTCGGACAACAAGGAATACTGAAACAGAACCGCCCCGGCGCCGTGAGGAACCGGGGCGGCGGCGCGGGCGGAAAACCTCAGACTACTGCCCGGTCTTCCATGATTGCGCCGGTTTCATCATCGTCATCGTCCATGTCGTCATCGTAATCATCGTCGTCGTCGATGCTGTTCGGATGACCCACGCCCAGATGCACGTTCTTGGCGACGATGCCTTTTTCGCCGCGTGCGGTGACGAAGGTCACCTTGTCGTCGTAGCGCAGATCGTCGATGCTGATGTCGATCAGATCGCTGGCATGGAAGAAATAATTGTCGGTGCCCGCCACCGGCTTGATGAAGCCGTACCCCTTGCCGGCAATGAGATTGACGATGGTGCCCTGGCACTCCGCGCCTTCGACGAAATCCGCCGGCAAGGCCCGCGAGCTGTCGCGGTGGCTCGACCGCCAATCCCAATCGCTGGAATTGCTTTGCGGCAGGAACAGATTGTCGATCAGGGTGTCGTGACGCCGGGCGCGATCGTCGATCAGCGGCTTCATCAGCACCGGATAGTTGACGCGGTCGATCAGGCCCGTCGATACCTGGGTGCGCATCGTGCGCCCGTCCTCGCGTTCGTATTCAAACTCCCAACCCAGAAGCATCACCCGCGCGCCCAGGGTATTCAGCTTGCGCACGAGCGGGACGAAATCGCCGTCGCCTGTGATGAGTACACAGACATCGTACCCCTTGAGGCTGGTCATCTCGTAGGCTTCGAGCGCCAGCCAGACATCGATGCGTTTTTCCTCGAAAGAACCATCGGGGCGGAACGCCAGATGCTGCTGGAAAAGCGCAATGTCGGCGCGCGTGAGCGCATCCTCGAAAACGCGATCGGAAAACAGGCGATCCTGTTCCGCTGCCTGCTGCGCAGTCAGGCGACCCTGAAAATACGTCGAGTCGACAATCTGGCAACGGCTGGGCGCGATGCCTTCGCGCTGCGCCACCTCGGCGATGATGAAATCGTGTACCCCACGAAACGACAGACGCGCCCGCCGCTCATGCTGATACAGGTAATAGCTGCTGACCTTAAAAAAGTAAGCGCCATCATAGAACACCGCTATACGGCAAATGTCTTTTTCTCTCATTCGTTTTCCTACCTTTGAAGTATCGAATCTCGTCGAAACCGATCTCCCTCCGGCCACGACACTCACGGCCCGGGCCTCCTTGCCCGAACCTCACAACACCGCAAACGCATGGCGCGTTTCTCAAACACGTCGCCAGCCCGTTCCTCCGGGACCGTCTTCGAGCACGATGCCTGCATCTCGCAGGCCGTCGCGCAGACGGTCCGCCTCGGCAAAGTCGCGCGCTTTCTTGGCCGCCGCGCGGGCGGCGATGCGCGCCTCGATTTCCGAGACATCCAGCCCCATTGCCTCGCCGCCAGCCCCGGCCTGGAAAAAATCGCGCGCCTCGCGCTCAAGCAAGCCCAGCACCCGCGCCAATGCGCGAACCTGCCCGGCAAGTTTTACATCTCCGGTTCGATTGGCTTCGTTGGCAAGTTCAAAAAGCGCCGCCAATGCTTCGACGGTGTTGAAGTCTTCGTCCATCGCCGCTCGAAAACGTTCCCCCCATTCTGTAGACCAATCGACAGGCGGCGTCCCGTCGATGGGCACTGCCTTCACCGCGTTGTAGAGTCTCGCAAGTGCCTGGCGAGCGTCGTCGAGGTGGACGCCAGAGTAGTTGAGTGGGCTGCGATAATGCGCGCGCAGGATGAAAAAGCGCACTACTTCAGGATCGTATCTGAGGATAACATCACGAATCGTAGTGAAATTGCCGAGGGATTTCGACATTTTTTCATCGTCGACGCGCACAAAGCCATTGTGCATCCAGTAATTCACGAAATGGCAGCCGTTCGCGCCCTCGGATTGGGCGATTTCGTTTTCGTGATGTGGAAACTGGAGATCCTGCCCGCCGCCGTGGATGTCGAAGCGCGCGCCGAGAAGCCGGGCGCTCATTGCCGAGCACTCGATGTGCCAGCCCGGACGGCCCCGTCCCCAGGGGGAATCCCACTTCGCGTCCTCGGGTTCGTCGGCCTTGGCCTGCTTCCAGAGCACGAAATCGAGCGGATCGTTTTTATCGTCGACCACATCCACGCGTTCGCCCGCGCGCAACTCGTCCAGTTGCTTGCCCGACAGGCGGCCATAGTTCGGAAAGCGCCGCACCGCATAGCAGACATCGCCGTTCGCGGCAGTATAGGCAAGCCCCTTTTCTTCGAGCCGGGCGATCAGCGCCTTCATGTCGTCAACGTACTCGGTCGCCCTCGGCTCGAAATCCGGACGCAACACCCCGAGGGCGTCGGCATCCTCGTGCATCGCCGCGATGAAGCGGTCGGTCAGCGCGCGGATGGACTCGCCGTTCTCCCGCGCCCGGCGGATGATTTTGTCATCGATATCGGTGATGTTGCGCACATGGCGCACTTCCAGCCCGCTGGCCCGCAGCCAGCGAACCACCATGTCGAAAACCACCATGACCCTGGCGTGCCCAAGATGGCAGTAATCATAAACGGTCATGCCGCAAACATACACTCCGGCGCGCCCCGGTTCGATGGGGTGAAAAATTTCTTTACTGCGGCTGAGAGTGTTGTATATCGTAAGCATGCCGGTATCGAAAAAAAGGTCGCAGTCTCCTGGAAGCGTCTGGCGAAACATGTCTATCGCAAGACGCGCCGCCTGGCGTCCCGCCCGGAGAACCCGTGTAAAAACCGGAAGTTCTCCGACCGGAAACCGGCGCTTCGACCCTGCGGCCTGGAAAGGAGAGAGCCTTTCAAGACCGTATCGTCTGGTCGGTGTTCCTGCCTGCCGTTAATATAGTTTTGAGCGCAATGCACTTGTTGCTAGAATTCGGCTGTTGACTGTCTGGAAAGCGACAAAGTATAGCAGTGCTTCCCTTCGCTTCGGCAGCATCCGCTTCCCGCAACTCTTGAAAATTCCTGGAGCCTGCATGATCCGACACTTCTTTGCTTCCCTGGCCCTCGGCCTTTGTACGCTCGCGGCGCATGCCGCCGATCCGCAAGTGGAACTCAAGACCAACCAGGGCAACATCGTGCTCGAACTCAATGCCGGACTGGCCCCCAAGACGGTTGCCAACTTCTTGCAGTATGTGCGGACAGGTCACTACAACGGCACGATTTTCCACCGGGTCATCGACGGCTTCATGATCCAGGGCGGCGGCCTCGACGAAGCCCTCCAGGAAAAAGCGACCCGCGCCCCGATCGAAAACGAAGCCCGGAACGGCCTCAAGAACGAACCCGGCACCGTGGCAATGGCGCGCACCGCCGCGCCGGACTCGGCGACCGCGCAGTTTTTCATCAACGTCGCCAGCAACGGTTTCCTCGACTACCCCGCGCAGGACGGCTGGGGCTACGCCGTGTTCGGCAAGGTGGTCAAGGGCATGGACGTGGTGCAGAAAATCGCCAGGCTGCCGACCCGGACCGTGGGGCCGCACGGAAACGTGCCGCTCAAGGCCGTCGTGATCGAATCGGTCGCCCTCCTCGAAAGCGCGCCCGAGAAAACGCCGGAAAGCACTCCCGCCAACAAGCCGAAACCGGCAAAATCCAGATAATCGGGCGGAGCGACGGATGTCAGTCATATTGCATACTAACCACGGCGCCATCGCCCTCGAACTCGATGCCGGCAAAGCGCCGCTTACGGTCGAGAACTTCCTTGCCTACGCCACTGCCGGTCACTACGACAACACGATTTTCCATCGCGTGATCGACGGCTTCATGATCCAGGGCGGCGGCTTCGAGCCGGGCATGAAGCAAAAACCCACCAAGGAGCCGATCAGGAACGAAGCCGACAACGGCCTCAAGAACACGCGCGGCGCCATCGCCATGGCGCGTACCGGCGACCCGCATTCGGCCACGGCGCAATTTTTCATCAACGTCGTCGACAACGGCTTCCTCGACTTCCGCGCATCCGACGATCCGCAAGCTTGGGGCTATTGCGTATTCGGTCGCGTCGTCGACGGTCTGGACGTGATCGACAAGATCCGCCAGCTGGATACCGGCAACAAAGGCTTTCATCAGAATGTCCCCAGAGAAGACGTCATCATCGAGCGTGTCGAGGTCATCTAATCCCATGGCTGGCTGCGCTCCGGTTTCTTCCGACCCCCTGGCCGCGGCAAAGCTGCCGGCATTGTTCATCGCCGATTTGCACCTGAGCGCCGCTCGCCCGCGAACCTCGGCGGCCTTTTTCGATTTTCTTGCCGGTCCGGTGCGCCAGGCTGGCAGCCTGTTCATCCTCGGCGATCTGTTTGAATACTGGGCGGGCGATGACGATGCAGCCTCGCCGTTCAACCAGAAAGTGTGCGCGGCTCTGCGCGAGGTCGCCTCCAGCGGCATTGCGGCTTTCTTCATGCCCGGCAACCGCGACCTCCTCGCTGGAGACGGTCTTGCCGCCATGACCGGCATGCGGCTTCTGTCCGACCCGACGCCCGTCCGCTTCGGTGCGCAAACGCTGCTGCTCACCCATGGCGACGCCTTGTGCACCGACGACCTTTCCTACCAGGTTTACCGCCAGCAAGTGCACGATCCGGTCTGGCAGACCGGCTTTCTCGCCCAGCCGCTCGATATGCGGCGCGAGTTCATCGAAAAAGTGCGCAACCAGAGCGAAACCGCCAAACGCGACAAACGCGCCGACATCATGGATGTCAACACCGATGCGGTCGCCAACCTGCTGCGCACGCACGGCTACCCGGCGCTCATCCATGGGCACACGCATCGCCCAGGGCATCACACCTATATGCTCGACGGCCATCGTTGCGAACGTTACGTTCTTGCCGATTGGCACGACCATCCGATCTGGCTGGCTTACAGTCACGCGGGATTCAGCGTGCACAACCGCCTGCCCGTCGCCGCTGCCGGAGGCGAACAACCATGACGGCGGCGGTTTCCGGCGTTTTCGCCACGATATCTTTGTCCCGCTTTGCGGGGCGAAGACATCGTGGCAAGGAATGAAAACCGGACCGTCTCAACCGATGCGCGTTTGCCAGCCCATCAGTCCGGCTACGAAGAACAGGACGAAGCCGCTCCAGAACAACGCGAGGGCGTGTCGTTTCCGGACGAGCAGCCCATAGCCCATCAGGCAGGACGAAGTCACGACACAGAACAAGATACCCGGAACGGAAGCGCCGATGCCGATGCCGATGGTTATTGGCACGAGAATCAGTGCAAGCGTTCCCACGAGAGAGGACGAGTGCGCGAGGAAGCCTAAAAAGATAACGCCGATAATGAGCAGCGATCCGCCCGCCAGGGTGCGATAGTACCGACTGTTTGTCATGCGCATGATTGCAGTATCTCCTTTTTGATTAAATTTCGATGCCACCGATACTTCTCCCTGTTTCAGGTGATGCGGTTATTCTGTTTTCCACCGCTCTCGATTATTGCCCCACGACCCTGGCCTTGGTCCCCCGGCTTGTTTCATTGCCCGCCGAATGAAAAACAGAGGGTTTCTCGGAGAAACTGCGAGAGAAACCATGCTGGATTTCCAGTGCAACGAGTTTTCCTTGTAAAGCGTTCGAGCCGCCTGGATATCGCAATTTCGGTTCCGCGCCGTTGCCGAAGAAACCCGGTGTGCATACGGCGCCGTAGGCGCGGGCAATAGCCCGCGTTTCGTCGCACGCATCGAGAAACGGAAAATACGAATGTCCGGCAAGCGTCAGCATGAAGAAAAAAGCGGCCTTTCAAATATGGATGGAATGGCGATTGGGCGCCCGGCGAAATCGTTACGAATTCAGCAAGCGTTGCCATTCCCCGAGTTTCTGCCGAATGCTCCTGAGTTCTTCCCGATGCGCCCGCCCGGCATGGCAAGCGTGCGCCATGTCGAGAATCGGTTCGCCTCCCTCGATGGCTTTGTCGCATATCGCAACGAAATGCGCCGCTACATCGGGCTGCCGTACCCAATCCGCGAGCATCGCGCAAAGCGCCTTATCGTCCGCCGCAAAGGAATTTTCCAACGCGCTCATGTCCTTGTTGAAACCCCAGAGCAGCAGATCCTTGAAATGCAGCAAGGCGGAAAGGCTCGGGTTTTTGCTCCAGTCCCCGAGCAGCGGGCGAAGGTCGAAATCGCCGTGCGCAAGCATGATGATGAGATCGACGATATTCTCGATGTACGGCGCATCGGGAGCGAAATCGCGGTCGTGATACCGAGACAGGCAATGCGCGAAAAACGCGCGCGCCCAGGTTTCCAGCAGCGCCTGTTCCTCGGTCGTCCATTCATCCTTGGCGAGCGACAGGCGATCCAGGGCGATCTCCGCCCAGAAATGTTCAAACTGGAAATGACTGACGATTTCGAGATAGCGGGGCAGGAAGTGTTTGATCTCCCTCACCGGCGTCGTCTCGCCGTGCGCGGCAAAGTGGTAGCGCCACAGGAGTTCATCGGGAATCTCCCGCACCGCCATCGCCCGAAGGCGCTTGTGGCTTTCACCGAGTCTGCATAGAGGGCACTGGCACCCGGAATCTTCCGGGGCGGAATATGCGGCGAACGTCCGGTACGCGGTTTCAACGAGATCTTTCAACATGGCGCGACCTCTGTTCCGGGTTTGTGAAATATGTCCGGAAGTGTACTCCAACGCCAGCCGTCGATGAATAGTTTTACGTAATACTTTTTTCGGGCCGCAGGGCCGTCCCGCTTCGGCCCGGCGGCGCGAGGCCGTAACAGGGTTTATGCGACCGCCCTGCTGCGCCTTGCCTGCCGCCGGTATCCCATGCGCCTTCCGGGGCAGGGCCTGGGACGTCCCGCCGGATTCAGTGTTTCCGGCGGGCGTATTCGAGCGCGGTGGCGAAGTCGGGATGGATGTTCTCTACGCCGAGACGGTCGATGAAGCCGGAGCGCCGGATCAGCGAATTCGGCTGCTTGCCGACGCCGCACAGGATCAAGGCCGCGCCGTGCTTTTGCAGGTTGCGATGCAGGGTCTGGATGATGTCGAGGCCGGTCGTGTCGATGCTGATGACTTTGTCGAAATCGAGAATCACGGTTCCGGAGTAGTTGTCCCGCACGAGAAGCTGGGTTTCGAGCTTGTTGGCCGCACCGAAGAAAAGGCTGCCGGACAGTTTCCAGGCGAGGATGCGCGAAGCCTTGCCGCCGGCATTCGCGCCGCCGCCTTCTTCCGGGAGTGCGACCGGCTCGATACGGGTCAGGGCGGCGATGCGGTAGATGAAGAAAAGGCTCGCCAGCACCATGCCGAGTTCGATCGCCAGGGTCAGGCCGAAGATGATCGTGACCAGGAAGGTGCCGAGCAGGATGCTGCGGTAGTTGTTCGAGTAGCGCGCCAGTTCGCGCGGTGAAAGTGCATGCCAGTCGCCCATGTTGAGGGCGACGACGACGACGATGGCCGACAGTGTCGCCAACGGGATATGGCTCGCCAGCGGGGCGAGGACAAGCACGATGGCGAGCAGTACAAGGGAATGGATGATGCCGGCCACTGGCGTTGTGCCGCCGCTTTTGATGTTGGTGGCGGTGCGGGCGATGGCCCCGGTGGCGGCAAAGCCGCTGAAAAGCGGCGCGACGACGTTGGCGATGCCTTGCGCCATCAGTTCCTGGTTGGGGTCGTGACGGTCGTCGATCTGGCCGTCCGCGACACGGGCCGAGAGCAGGGATTCGATGGCGCCCAGGACGGCAATGGCAAGCGCGGGGGCGATGAGTTCGCGCAGGGTTTCCAATGTGAGGACGGGCAACTTGAATGCGGGCAGTTCTTGCGGAATGCCGCCGTCGAAGCGCAAGCCGATGGTATCGGTCGGCAGGTTGAACAAGGCATTGAGTGCGGTGAAGATAATCAGCACCGCGAGCGGCCCCGGCAGCCGCCGCATCCAGCGCACCCGGATGGCCTGGCGGTTCCAGGCGATCAGGACGGCGAGCGAAGCGATGGAGACGATCAGCGTCGGCCAATGCAGATTGGGCAGGGCGGCATGGAGCGCCTTGCTCTTGGCGAAGAATTCGCCGGGCAGGTTTTCGATCGGCAAGCCGAGGAAGTCCTTGATCTGCGACAGAAAAATAACCACGGCGATACCGCTGGTAAAGCCGGTGACGACGGCGCGCGGAATGAAGCGGATCATGTTGCCGAGCCGGAACGCGCCAAGCGCAAACAGCATGATGCCGGACATCATCGTGGCGACCAGGAGATCGTCCACGCCCAGATTGGCGACGATGCCATAGACGATGGGGATGAATGCGCCGGTCGGGCCGCCGATCTGCACTTTCGAGCCGCCTAGGAGCGAGATCAGGAATCCGGCGACGATGGCCGTCCAGATACCGGCGGTGGGCGGCATGCCGCTGGCGATGGCGAAGGCCATGGCCAGCGGCAGGGCGAGCACGCCGACGGTGATGCCTGCCGAAAGGTCCTGGATGAAAGCGCCACGCCCATAGCCGGGCAGGGTGTCGAGCAGTTTGGGGTGGAAATGGAACTTCATCGGGGTGCCGCCTTGCCGCGCAACGCGCGGGCCGGTTATTTTATTTTCATGCCGGGCATCGCGCCGATGTCCGGGGAGAGAAGATGGATGCCGCCGGTTTTGCCGTCTGGATCGGAGGCGGCGAGCACCATGCCTTCGGAGAGGCCGAATTTCATCTTGCGCGGGGCAAGATTCGCCACCATGACGGTGAGTCGCCCGGCGAGGGTTTCCGGGGCGTAGGCCGACTTGATGCCGGCAAAGACTTGGCGCGGTTTTTCTTCGCCGATGTCGAGCACGAGGCGCAGGAGCTTTCCGGCGCCTTCGACGTGGCTGGCTTCGACGATGCGGGCGACGCGCAGGTCGACCCTGGCGAAATCGTCGATGGCGATGGTCGGAGCGGGAGAGGGTACGACGGGCGCAAGTGAGCCGCGATTGGCTTCGAGCAAGGCGTCGATCCGGGCGCGCTCGATGCGGGCCGCCAGATGCCGATAAGGCTCGATGCGATGTCCGGCAGGCAGGGCTTGCCAAGGACCCTGCCAGTCGAACGGCGCGATGGCGAGAAAGGTTTCCACCTGCGCCGCCAGCGCGGGCAGCACGGGCTTGAGGTAGCGGGCGAGATCGCGGAACAGGGTGAGCGCGGTGCTGCACACGAGGTGCAGTTCGGCGGCTTTGTCCGGCTGTCTGGCAAGCTCCCACGGTTTGCGGTCGTTGATGTACTGGTTGGCGAGATCGGCGAGCCGCATGATTTCGCGCAGCGCCCGGCTGTAGTCGCGCGCCTCGAAGGCGGCGGCGATGTCGCCCGCCGCCCAGGCGGCTGCGAAGGCTTCCGTCGCGGGAGCGTCGATGCCGCCCAGTCTGCCGTCGAAACGTTTGCCGATGAAACCGGCGCAACGGCTGGCGATGTTGACGAATTTGCCGACGAGGTCGGCATTGACGCGGGCGATCATGTCATCGAGGTTGAGGTCGATGTCTTCCATGGAACCGTTGGACTTGCCCGCGAAGTAGTAGCGCAGGGCTTCCGGATCGAGTTCCTGGTCGAGCCAGGAGCGCGCGGTGATGAAGGTGCCGCGGCTTTTGCTCATTTTCGCGCCGTCGACGGTGAGAAAGCCGTTGACGCAAAGCTGGCTGGGCGTGCGGTAGCCGGCGAATTCCAGCATCGCGGGCCAGAACAGGGCGTGGAAATACAGGATGTCCTTGCCGATGAAGTGCACCATCTCGGTGCCGGCGGCGGCGGCTTTTCCGGCGTCGGTGTAGTCCTCGACCGGGATGTCCCCGCGTTTGTCCGCGAGATGCCTGAAACTGGCGAAATAGCCGATGGGCGCGTCCAGCCAGACGTAGAAGTATTTGCCGGGCGCGCCGGGAATCTCGAAGCCGAAATAAGGCGCGTCGCGCGAGATGTCCCAGTCGGAAAGCTTGTATTCGCCTTCCTCGCCCAGCCATTCCCGCATTTTGTTGGCGGCTTCGAGTGGCAGCCGCCGCACACCGGGGCGGCTTTCGCTGCGCGTCCATTCGCGCAGGAAGGCCGCCGCGCGTTTGTCGGAAAGACGGAAGAAGTAATGTTCCGATTCGCGCAATACGGGTATCGCGCCGGAGATGGCGGAGCGGGGATGCTTGAGTTCGGTCGGCGCATAAGCCGCGCCGCAACTTTCACAGTTGTCGCCGTATTGATCCGCCGCGCCGCACTTGGGGCATTCGCCCTTGATGAAGCGGTCGGGCAGGAACATTGCTTTTACGGGATCGTAGAATTGCGCGATGGCGCGCGCTTCGATCAGCCCGTTCGCCGTGAGTTTGGCATAGATGTCTTCGGCGTACCGGCGCGTTTCTTCGCTGTGGGTGGTGTGGTAATGATCGAAAGCGATGCCGAAACCGGTGAAATCGCGCAGGTGTTCGCCATGGACGCGGGCGATCAGCGCCTCGGGCGTCAAGCCTTCTTTTTCCGCCCGCAGCATGACCGGCGTACCGTGTGTATCGTCCGCGCAGACGTAGTGCACGCTGTTGCCCCGCATGCGTTGGAACCGTACCCAGATGTCGGCCTGGATGTAACCCACCAGATGGCCGAGATGGATATCGCCATTGGCATAGGGCAGGGCGCTGGTGATGAAAATCTTGCGGGGCATGGCCTGGAACGTTTTTCCATGGAAAACGTCGATTCTAGCAAAGCCGCCGTGTCCGCCCGTGATTGTTTCGCCATTTACCGTTTGCTTGTATTGGTCGGGCGTTTTAATCTTCGGCGCTTTCCTTTTGACGTTCTTCCCCATCGAACCAGGAACCATGCAAACCGAACCGCTTTTCACCTGGCCCGGCGGCATCCATGCCATGGACGCCGGCTACGTGCGTCCGGGTCTGGCCGCCGTGCATCTGATCGTCGAGAATGGCCGCGTCGCGGTCGTCGATACCGCCCACAATGCCGCCTTGCCTCGCTTTCTCGCCGCGCTCGCTCGACTCGGGCTTGCGCCGGAAGCCGTGGATTATGTTTTTCTCACCCATGTCCACCTCGACCATGCCGGGGGCGCGGGCGCCTACATGGCGCGGCTGCCGAATGCGAAACTGGTGGTACACCCGCGCGGCGCGCGGCACATGATCGACCCCGCCCGGCTTTTTGAAGGCACGGTAGAAGTGTACGGCGCTGAAAATGCCCGCCGCCTCTACGGTACGCTGGTGCCAGTACCGCCGGAAAGCGTGCTCGAAGCCATCGACGGGCAGGTTTTCGACCTCGCGGGCCGCCCCTTGCAATGCCTGCATACCCCCGGACATGCCAAGCACCATCTCTGCCTGTGGGACCGGCGCGCTCGCGCCTGTTTTACCGGCGACACCTTCGGCATCGCCTACCGCGAGATGGGCGTGAGCGGCGAACCTTTTCTCATTCCCGCCACCACGCCGACCCAGTTCGACCCCGAAGCGATGAAAGCGTCTATCCACCGCCTGCTCGCACTCAAGCCCCAGGCGATATATCTCACGCATTTCAGCCGGATAGACGATGTGGAGCGCCTGAGCGTGGACTTGCTGCGCCGGATCGACGCTTTTGTTTCCCTCGCCGAAGCCGCGCCGGGAGAAGGAAAAGCCCGGAAAGACGCCATCCATGCCAGTATCGAACGCTACCTGCTCGCCGAAGCGCCGGTCGAAAGCCGCGCATGGCTCAAACCCGTGCTGGCGGCGGATATGGAACTCGACGCACAAGGGCTGGCCTGCTGGCTCGACCAGCGGCAGTGATTGCCCATGGACGGGCGGCTTTTCATGCCCGCCGCGCCGTTCCGGGAAGGCGTTCATCTGCGGGCGGCGCGGACGTTCAACGCGGATTCAGAAAAATTTCGATCCGCCTGTTGCGGTCGCGCCCTTCCCGCATGGCATTGTCGGCAATCGGATCGGCTTCGCCGCGCCCGTCGGCGCTCAGGCGGCCCAACGCGACGCCTTGCTGGCGCAGGTATTCCACGACGGCTTCGGCGCGCTGGAACGATAGTTCCAGATTGCGCATTTCGCTGCCCATACCGTCGGTATGGCAGACAATGCGCACGCCCGCCCAGGCGTGGCGCTGGAATATCGGCGTCGCGCGTTGGAGCAGCGCGGCGAGCGGAGGCAATATCTCGGCCTGGCCCGGCGCGAATCCGTTGGCGGCGGGCAGGGAGGCGCGCAAGCCTTCCGGAAGATAGGCAATGCGGTTGTCGGGTATGCCTTGCAAGGCGGCTTCGAGTTCGCGTTGCAGGCCCGCCATGTTCGGGGATGTCACGGTCGTCTGGCGCGTGATGGAAAGCGGCGCGCCGTCGTCGGATTGGGTGAAGCTGCTGTGTTCCTGGGTGGGAGCGGGCAGGCCGGTACACCCGGCGAACAGCAGCGAGGCGAGCAATGGGACGGCCAGCGCACAAAGGCGGACGGAAACGGGGGGCAGGGAGTTTGGCATGGCAAGAAAGGAAAAACGATCCGGGGCGGCATGGTATCGCTCCGCGTCCAGACGTGAAAGTCGGTTTGCAAAGAGTTGTCGCTCTTTTGTCATGCCGTGTCATGGCGCAATGTGCACCCGCGTCATGTCCGGTATGATTTCCGCCGCGGCGCTTTCGTGTATACACATCCCGCAAATAAAGGAAAAGGAGCCGTCATGAATGCCAGTCCGCAGAGTCTTTCCGTACAAGACGTCACCGGCGCGTTACAGACGGTGGCCGATCCTGGCACCGGCAAGGATTTTGTTTCCACCCACCGCATTCGCGGCCTTGTGGTCGAAGGCGGCGCGGTGCGTTTCAAGGTCGAACCCGGCTATCCGGCCTTGAGCCAGCACGAAGCGATCCGCAACCGGCTTGCGGCTGCCGTGCATGCCCTGCCCGGCGTCGAGCGCGTCGAAATCGGCGTGAGCGGCAAAATCGCGGCGCACGCGGTGAAAAACGGCGTGAGGCTCCTGCCCGGCGTGAAAAACATCATCGCCGTAGCCTCGGGCAAGGGCGGCGTGGGCAAGAGCACCACCGCCGCCAACCTGGCGCTGGCGCTGGCCGCCGAAGGCGCGCGGGTCGGCATGCTCGATGCCGACATCTACGGCCCGTCGCAACCGCAGATGCTCGGCATCGCCGCGCGCAGACCGGAATCGCCCGACGGCAAGACGATGGAGCCGATTGAGGCCCACGGCCTGCAAGTCATGTCGATCGGCCTGCTTGTTGACGACGACACCCCGATGGTATGGCGCGGGCCGCTGGCGACGAGGGCGCTCACCCAACTACTGACCGAGACGCGCTGGCGCGATCTCGACTACCTCGTGGTCGACCTGCCGCCGGGCACGGGCGACATCCAGCTCACGCTGGCGCAGAACGTGCCCGTGACTGGCGCGGTGATCGTCACCACACCGCAGGACATCGCCCTTATCGACGCGAAAAAGGGTCTGAAGATGTTCGAGAAAGTCAACGTCCCCATCCTCGGCGTAGTCGAGAACATGAGCATCCACATCTGTTCCCGCTGCGGGCATGAGGAACACATCTTCGGCGCGGGCGGCGGGCAAAGGATTTGCGACGACTACGGCGTCGCCTTCCTCGGCGCTTTGCCGCTCGACCTGAAAATCCGCGCGGAGACCGACGCCGGGTCGCCGACCGTGGTCGCCGACCCGGCGAGCCGGATTGCCGCAATCTACCGGGAGATCGCGTGCAAGACCGCCGTCGCCATCGCCGGCACTGCCCGCGACATGTCGCACAAATTCCCGCAGATCGTGGTGCAGAACGGCTGAAGCCCGCCGTTCGCCGGTTTTTCTACCACGCCGGCGCGGCCTGCGGCGGCGTGGGCGGAGCAGGCGGATCGAAGCCGCCGCCTGCCGCCCACGTCGCGGCGGCGGCAATCGCCACGGCGGCCACGAACGCCAGCCAGCCGCCGCCGCGCGCCGGCGCGAGCGCTAGATCGTCCACAGTCTTCGTGCCGGTAATCATCGGCAACAACAAATAATCCTTCTTGACCACGGCATAAAACACGATCGACGCCACATGCAGCCCCGCCAGACCCGCGAGCAGCCAGATATTCAGGCGGTGCAGCCCGGTAAACCAGTCGGCACAGTCCTGGCTCACCAAATCCTTCAGCGGCCCGGTAAAAGAAATATTGTCGTCCGCCACCAGACCGCTCGCCACCTGGAACAAGCTCAACGCGAGCAGCCCAAGCACCGAGAACGCTCCCAGGGGATTGTGCCCAAGTCCATGCCATTGCCCGCGCAGGTAAGCGAGCACCCGCGCCGGGCCGGGGACGAACTGGGCGAAACGGGCATAAGTCGAACCGATCACCCCCCATACGAGGCGGAACACGAGCAAGCCCGCGATGGCAAGCCCGCACCGGCCATGCCATTCGATCCAGTTGCCGCCGACGAACCCGGTGGCGAACGCCGCGGCGACGAGCGTCACCAAAAGCCAGTGAAAAAGCCGGGTCGGCAAATCCCAGACCTTCACGCGCAATTTTTCCATCGTGCTTTCCCCCTGTTTTCCGGATTCGACATGTAACGCCATTCGTCGCGCCAAAGCAACTCCATGTTGCCGCCGAAGGTGCATGGCAGAGGTTGGTGCAGTAAGCCCTGATCTGGCCTTGCGGCTGGAACAGGCTGGTGTTAGCACCGCCGATATGTGGCTTACTTTGCAGCTTAACTACGATCTGGCACAGGCTCGCCAGCACCCGCAGCCCGCAGTCCGCGCCATTGGCCCCACTCTTGCCCACGCATGAGCTCGCCGCCAAGAAGTGCTCCCTCGTTGCACGACTGCTGGGTTCAGCCCAAACCAAAGGGACAAGATGAACCAACTGTTCGGCTTGACGTGCCCACGGCGTGTTCAGACGCAGTTCATGCTCGAACGACCGTTCCAATTTCAGCTCATCAACGATGTGTAGCGGGCTGCGGCGAGATCTGCTAGGCTGGCGACGTTCCTACGTTTTGTAGCCCACTCCGAGGGCACATAATGCAAGCCGTCAATATCCGACAACTCAAGACCAACCCCAGCATGGCGCTGGCCGCCGCGCGCGAGGACGATATGGTCGTAGTGATGAACCGTGACCGTCCTCAAGCGTTGCTGGTGGATATGGAACAGTTGGGCGTCCCCAATCTGCCCGCCGTGCGGGTGGCGCTGGCGGTTTCGCTGTTTCGCAGCGGCTCGGTGTCAGCGGGCTTCGCTGCCCGCGTGGCAGATAAACCGCTGGCCGAGATGCTGACGCTATTGTCGAATCAAGGCATCTCGCTCGGCGGCAGAGGCGAGGCTGCCGCCGATGAAGCCCGAGACGAAATGCGCTGCGCGCGCGATTGGCTGCTCAAGCCCACCGCGTGAACAGGCGTGTCGTTATCGCCGATGCCGGGCCGCTGATCGCGCTGGCGCGCGTTGGGTCGCTCTCCTTGCTTCGAGATCTGTTTGGGCGGGTGTGCATCACGCGCACCGTCCTCAATGAAATCTTGCCCTCCGGTAATGCCTTTCCCGATGCCGCGCTGTTGTCACGCACGCTGGCCGAAGGCTGGATCGATTTAGTGGACGAGCCCGCCGATGGTTGGAAGCCGCTGAACCCCGGCATTGATCCCGGCGAGGCCAGCGCCATCCATGTGGCTTGTCGTTGGCGCGATACAGGCGATGCCGTGTTGTTGGTGATGGACGATCACGCCGGAAGACTGGAAGCCAAGAGCCATGGTATTGCATTGATCGGTACAGCAGCGGTGATCGGGCTGGCGAGAACCGGGGGGCTGATTCCCGCAGTACGGCCACTGCTGGAACGGTTGACGCAGGCGGGCTATTTCATCGGGTCATCCGTTATCGCAGCGATACTCACGGACGCGGATGAGTAGCCGCGTATTGTGCCAAACGTGAGGGGATTCCCGTATCTGCCAACACACGCAAAGGGACGACGAACCAACAAAAAACCCCGCCATGGCGGGGTTTTCAAAACTTCATTATGTATTCCGGAGCAGATCTATGGTGGGCGGTACTGGGATCGAACCAGTGACCCCTGCCGTGTGAAGGCAGTGCTCTACCCCTGAGCTAACCGCCCGCGCTGTGGAAGGCGGCATTCTAGAGAGCCTGTTTTCGGGAGTCAATGCCTTTGCGCCGTATACGTATATACTGTATCGTTCATACTGGAATCGGGCCGGCAATGCTCTGGGAGCTGCAAAATTCGCTATTTTGCCGGCCATGTCGGATGCTAAAATATGAGAGTCGTGTATCGGATGGAAAATACCGGGGTTGCCAATGAAATACCGCTTGCCGATCTTCATAACCGTTCTCGTGGTGACGGCGGTTTTTTTATTTTGGATCCAGCCTATGCTGTATTCCGTAAAGCCCGATCCCAATATGCCGAGTTGCGACAAGGTCAGGCAATGCCTCAAGGCGGAATATCTGTGGCCGCCAAAAATGCAATATTGCCCCGCCATTCTGGCGCCGCTTACTGTCAGAAAACGCGCCATCGACAATAAATGGGGCTATTCGATGGATTATGAAAAATGCTCCACGGAACAGATTATCGCGCCCCGTTTCGATGTTGCGGAAAAGTTTGGAAACAACGGTTTGGCGAAGGTCAAGGACGGCGACAAATGGGGCTATATCAACCTCAAGGGCGAAGACGTGATCCCGCCGCTTTTCGACGAGGTGGGGGATTTTCACTACGGATTGGCTCCCGTCAAATCGAACGGCAAATGGGGCTATGTCAATACTAGCGGCCAGGTGACGATTCCTCTCGGCTTTGAAGCGGTATCGGGCGGCTGGCGCGATGGGCTTTCGGCTGTCCGGGCCGGCGGGAAGTGGGGCTACATCGACGCCAAGGGAGAAACGGTCATCGCGCCTGAATTCGATCGGGCCACGGAGTTCGTGAATGGCTTGGCGAAAGTCGAGACGGGCGGGAAATGGGGCGCTGTCGATACACATGGCAAAGTGATAATACCGCTGGATTTCGACGTGTTGCTCTCGACCGCCGACCCCGGTCTGCTGCTGGTCGCGCGCAATCGCAAATATGGCTATTTCGACGCCAAGGGCGTGGAAATCATTCCTCCCAATATGATAAAGCCGGTACAGGTTCGGCGCGACGGCAGCGGGGCGATTCAAATCAACCTGAACGAATTCGCGCTGGTGCCGGAAGGAGGCAATCTCTGGAGCGACACGGTTCACCTCGGCGGATGGTTCTACCACAACGCGACAAATGAAAAAATGCGTTTCGATGAAAACGGCAAAGCGCAGATTTGGCGCAAGGGTGAATGGTTTTATATCAACAAACAAGGGAAGCTCATACCCGAATCCGCGCAAAGTTGAAAAACTCGCGGAAAGCCTCGATTCATCATGAAGCGGCGCGAATTTGAAGCCCCGCCCTTTCTGTTCAACATGACGCCTTCGGACAAAATCATGTCCGGCAGGCTGCCGGGAGTCCGTCCATGTTCGTTCCGCCTGTCCCGACTTTGCACCGCCAGGGCAATGGCATCGTAATCCTCGACCAGACCGCGCTGTCCTGGCGATGCGTGGAACGGCGGCTCGCCACGTTGGAAGCCGCCGCCGAGGCCATCACATCGATGCGGGTGCGCGGTGTGCCGCTCATCGGCGTCGCCGCCGCCCATGGCGTCGCCCTTGCGCTGGCACGTGACAGACACTTATTCAAAACGCCGCCAAACGACATTGCCAGTATAATCGGCGCTTTTTTGGGCGGTCATGCAGGTTCTTCGCGGTTTTCTCGATCCGGCGGAACGGCCCTGCGTGCTCACTATCGGCAATTTCGATGGTCTGCACCTGGGGCATCGGGCGCTTCTGGGCTTGCTCGCCGACGAAGCGCGCGCGCGCGCGCTGCCTGCGGCGTTACTGACGTTCGAGCCGCATCCGCGTGAGTACTTCGCGCCCGGAGACGCCCCGGCGCGACTGACTTCATTGCGCGAAAAACTGCCCCTGCTCGCCGCCTGCGGGGTCGATCGCGTGCATGTGCAGCGGTTCGATGCGCGTTTCGCCTGCCTGGGCGCGGCGGAATTCATCGACACAGTCCTGGTGCACGGCTTGCAAGCCCGCCACCTCCTCATCGGCGACGATTTCCGCTTCGGTGACCGCCGCGCCGGGGATTTCGCCATGCTGCGGGCGGCGGGACGGGCGCGCGGTTTCAGCGTCGAGGCCATGCCGACCCTGGCCGTCGCCGATGAACGGGCTTCCAGTTCGGCGGTGCGCGAGGCGCTTGAAGCGGGCGATCTCGATCACGCGGCGCGCCTGCTCGGACGCGCATATGCCATGAGCGGACGGGTCGCGCGGGGCGACCGGATCGGGCGGCGGATCGGTTTTCCAACACTCAACCTGCCGCTCCGGCAACGCCGTCCGCCCGTGTCCGGCGTATTCGCGGTGGCGGTCGAAGGGCTGGCGGCAACGCGCCTGCCCGGCGTCGCCAATGTCGGCAGGCGTCCGACCGTCGGCGGCGATCCCCGGATCGAAGTCCACTTGCTCGACTGGGAAGGCGACTGCTACGGCGCCCAGCTGCGGGTCGTTTTCTTTCACAAATTGCGCGACGAAGTCCGTTTTCCATCGCTCGATGCGCTCAAGGCGCAGATCGCGCGCGATGTCTCCGCGGCGCACGACTGGTTTTTCCATCAGCCGGACGCCTTGCGCGGCTGAAAACGTTCAGGATCAGGCCATGGCCAATTACCGAGATACGCTCAATCTGCCCGACACGCCCTTTCCCATGCGCGGCGATTTGCCCAGGCGCGAACCGGGCTGGATCGCGGAATGGCAACGGAAGAAGCTCTACCGGCGCATCCGCGCGGCGAGTGCCGGACGGCCCCGGTTCATCCTGCACGACGGCCCGCCGTATGCAAACGGGCATCTGCACCTCGGCCACGCGCTCAACAAGATTCTCAAGGACATCGTCGTGCGCGCCAAAACACTCTCCGGGTTCGATGCGCCGTATGTGCCGGGCTGGGATTGCCATGGGCTGCCGATCGAGCACAAGGTCGAGGTGACGCACGGCAAGCGCCTGCCCGCCGCCAGGGTGCGCGAACTGTGCCGCGCCTACGCCACAGGACAGGTGGATATACAGAAGGCCGAATTCATCCGCCTCGGCGTGCTCGGCGACTGGGATCGCCCCTATCTCACAATGAATTTCGCCAACGAGGCGAACGAAATCCGCGCGCTCGCCGAGATGGTGAAGCGCGGTTACGTTTTCAAGGGCCTGAAGCCGGTGAACTGGTGTTTCGATTGCGGTTCGGCGCTGGCCGAGGCCGAAGTCGAATATGCCGACAAAACATCGCCGACGATCGACGCGGCATTTCCGGTGAGCGATGCCCACGCAGGGCGGCTGGCGGCGGCTTTCGGGCTGGCGCGGCTCGACAGGCCGACCGCGGCGGTGATCTGGACGACGACGCCCTGGACGATTCCTGCCAACCAGGCGCTCAACGTCCACCCGGCGCTCGACTACGCGCTGGTCGATGTTGGCGAACGCTTGCTCGTGCTATCGCGGGAACTGGCCGGGACGGCGCTGGCGCGCTACGGGCTTGCGGGCGAAATCCTCGCCACGGCAAAGGGCGCGGCGCTCGACAGAATCGAGTTCCGCCATCCGTTCTACGATCGCGCCGCGCCAGTCTATCTCGCCGGCTACGTGGGCAACGATGCGGGCACCGGCATCGTGCATTCAGCCCCGGCGCATGGCGTGGACGATTTCAATTCGTGGCTGGCCTACGGGCGCGGCAGCGACGAAATCCTGTCCATCGTCGCGGACGACGGCGCCTATGTCGCGGATCTGCCGTTTTTCGGCGGCATGAACGTCTGGAAAGCCAATGCCGCCGTAGTCGACAAGCTGTCCGAAACCGGCGCGCTGCTCTCGCATGGCAAGATCGTGCATAGCTACATGCACTGCTGGCGGCACAAAACGCCGCTCGTTTATCGCGCCACCGCGCAATGGTTCGTGGGCATGGATCGCAAGGCGGCGGACGGTTCCACCTTGCGCGAGCGGGCGCTCGACGCCGTGGCGGATACACGCTTTTTCCCCGCCTGGGGACAGGCGCGGCTGCATGCGATGCTCGCCGACCGTCCCGACTGGTGCATCTCCCGCCAGCGCAATTGGGGTGTGCCGATTCCCTTTTTCGTGCACAAAAAGAGCGGCGCGCTGCATCCGCGCACCCTCGAACTGATGGAAGCCGTCGCGCAACGGGTGGAAAAAGAAGGCATCGAAGCGTGGTTCAGGCTCGATGCCGCCGAACTGCTGGGCGCGGAGGCCGCCGACTACGACAAGACCGGCGATACGCTCGATGTCTGGTTCGATTCCGGCACGACGCATCGGCACGTGCTGCACGGCTCTCACCCGGACGGCCACGCCGGCGGCCCGAGCGCCGACCTTTATCTCGAAGGCTCCGACCAGCATCGCGGCTGGTTCCACTCCTCGCTGCTCACGGGCGTCGCCATCGACGGGCACGCCCCCTATCGTGCGCTGCTCACGCACGGCTTCACCATCGACGGACAGGGCCGCAAGATGAGCAAGTCGCTGGGCAACACCATTGCGCCGCAGGATGTCATCGACGGCAAAATCCGCGACGAAAAAGGCAAGCCGATCGCGGGCGGCGCGGAAATCCTGCGCCTGTGGGTAGCGTCCACCGATTATTCCGGCGAACTCGCATTCTCGCCCGAGATCATGAAGCGCGTGGTCGAGGCTTACCGCCGCATCCGCAACACGGTGCGCTTCCTGCTCGCCAACACCGCCGATTTCGATGCCGCCCGGGACTTGCTGCCGGTCGACGGTTGGCTGGAAATCGACCGTTACGCCCTCGTCCTCGTCCGCAAACTGCAAGCGCAGGTACTGGCCGATTACGAACGCCACGAATTCCACCGCGTCGTACAAGCTTTGCAGACATTCTGTTCCGAGGATCTGGGAGCGTTCTACCTCAATATCCTGAAAGACCGCCTCTACACCACGGCGGAAAAATCGCGCGCCCGCCGTTCGGCGCAAAGCGCGCTCTGGCACATCGCGCAGGCGCTCACCCGCCTGATGGCCCCGGTTCTCGCCTTCACCGCGGAAGAAATCTGGCAGACGCTCACCGGCGACCCGGAAGATTCGGTCATGCTGCACACTTGGCACGAACTCCCGGCCATACCCGGCGAAGCCGCCCTCGTCCAACGCTGGACGTACATCGCCGCCGTGCGGGCCGACGTGCTGAGGGCGCTCGAAACCCTGCGCATCGAAGGCAGGATCGGCGCGGACTTGCAGGCGGCCATTGCAATCCGCGCCGATGGCGAACAATACGAGGCGCTCGCCGCGCTCGGCGACGATCTCAAATTCGTCTTCATCGTCTCCGCCGCCACGCTGGCGCGCGGCGCGTTCCATATCGAAGCCGCCCCCGCCGCCGGCGCGAAATGCGAACGCTGCTGGCATGTGCGCGAGGACGTGGGCGCGGACGCCGCACATCCCGAACTGTGCAGCCGCTGCGTGAGCAACCTCTTTGGCGACGGCGAGGCGCGCGACCATGCCTGACCGCGACGCTTTCCGCGCCATGACGCCATGGCTTGCGCTCATCGCCCTGGTGACGGCGCTCGACCAGATCACGAAAGAGCTGGTGCTCGCCCGGTTCGCGCACGGCGAACACCTCGAAGTCACCCGCTTCTTCGACCTCGTCCTCGCCTTCAATCCGGGCGCGGCGTTCAGCTTCCTGGCCGGACAACCGGGCTGGCAACGCTGGTTCTTCGCCGCGCTGGCCATCGCCGTGTGCGCGTGGCTGTTGGCGCTGATCTGGCAACAGCGCCGCGAGCGCCTCTTGCCCGCCGCGTTCTCGCTCATCGTCGGCGGCGCAATCGGCAATGTCATCGACCGTCTTGCCTATGGCGCGGTCGTCGATTTTCTCTCTTTCCACGCTGGGTCGCACTACTGGCCCGCGTTCAACCTTGCCGATTCGGCGATCACCCTCGGCGTCGGCCTGATGCTCTTTGCCCAGTTCCGGGGCAAACCCAAGGCCGCGCCCCGCCCGGAGCAATCCCCATGAGCCAAATCGTCGCCGCCGACAGCCTCGTCACCCTGCACTACCGCATCGCCCTGCCCAACGGCCAGCCCTTGCTTTCCACCTTCGAGGCCACTCCCGCGACACTGAAACTGGGCGCGGGCGAAATGCTGCCCGCCATCGAACGGATCATCGTCGGCCTGCCGGTCGGCGGCCATCATGTGTTCGAGCTTGCCGCCGGAGACGCCTTCGGCCCGCACCGGCCCGAACTGGTCGAGCGCGTGCGGCGCGAGCACATGCCGTCGCAGGAAATCGAGGCTATGAGCATCATGGAATTCACCGCGCCCGACGGCTCGCGCTATTCCGGCCTCGTGCGTGAAATCGACGAAGCTTCCGCCCTCGTCGATTTCAATCATCCGCTCGCGGGCAAGCCGATCCGGCTCGAAGTCGAAATCATCGGCCTGGCCTGATCCGCCGCGCGCAAACCATGCCCGGTACCGCCGTCGAAATCCTCCTCGCCAACCCGCGCGGCTTCTGCGCCGGAGTCGAACGCGCCATCGAAATCGTCGAGCGCGCGCTCTCCCGTCACGGCGCGCCGATCTACGTGCGTCACGAAGTGGTGCACAACCGCTTCGTCGTCGACGGCCTGCGCGCGCGGGGCGCGGTCTTCATCGAGACCCTCGACGAAGTGCCCGATGGCGGCACGGTCATCTTCAGCGCCCACGGCGTTCCCCTATCGGTACGGCGCGAAGCCGTCCGGCGCGGCCTGCGGGTATTCGACGCCACCTGTCCGCTCGTGACCAAGGTGCACGTAGAAGTGGCGCGGATGCACAGGCAGGGCCGCGAGCTGATAATGATCGGCCATGGCCACCATCCCGAAGTTGAAGGCACAATGGGGCAAATCGAAAGCGGCATCCATCTGGTCGAAACCGAAGCCGATGCCCGCGCCTTGCAGGCCGCCGAACCCGCGCGGCTTTCCTACGTCACCCAAACCACGCTTTCCGTCGACGATGCCGCCGCCATCGTCGCTGCCCTGCGCGCCCGCTTTCCCGAAATCAGCGGCCCGAAAAAAGACGACATCTGCTACGCTACCCAGAATCGGCAGGATGCGGCCAAACATCTGGCCGAAGCTGCCGAGGTCGTGCTGGTGGTCGGTTCGCGGAACAGTTCCAACTCCAACCGCCTGCGCGAAGTCGCCGCCCTGCGCGGCATCCCTGCCTACCTCGTGGATGAAGCCCGCGACATCGACCCGGCATGGCTCGCCGGCAAACGCAGGATCGGCGTCGCCGCCGGCGCGTCGGCTCCGGAAGCACTGATCGCCGAAGTCATCGCGCATCTGGTGCGCCTGACCGGCGCGACAGTGCGCGAACAGGCGGGGGTGGAGGAAAACACCGTGTTTCCGCTGCCCAAGGGCTTGCAGGATGAAAGTCCGTGAACATCGGCTTCGGCCCCGGTATCCCGCGTCCGGAAATGGCGGGCGGAACCGGTCAAACGATGCGCCGACAAAAGAGGAAAGGCGCAACCTGGAGAACCCGGCATGCAAAACCACCCTGTCCTGACGATGGCCCTGTTGGCCGCCGCCTCCCTCGCGTTCGGCGGATGCGCCGCCGGTCTTGGCGGTGACGACTATTCTCGCGCCGAGGCGCGCCAGACCATGCGCATCCGCTTTGCCACGGTCGAGAGCGTGCGCCCGGTGAAGCTGGAAGGCACCAAAACGCCTATCGGCGCGACGGCGGGCGCGGTCGCGGGCGGCGTGATCGGCAGCAGCCTGGGCAGGGGGCACACCGGTTCGAGCATCGGCGCGGTGCTTGGCGCGGTCGCGGGCGGCGTGGGCGGCGCGGCGGTGGAAGAAGCCGTAACCCGCCAGAATGGCGCGGAGATCACCGTCAGGCTCGAAAACGGCGAGTACCTGGCCGTCGTGCAGGCGGACAAAGGCGAAAACTTCCGGCGCGGCGAGCGGGTCAGGCTGGTCGGCAGCGGCCAGGCAACCCGGGTGACGCGCGACGCGCCCGCGCAGGATTGAGGCCGCATGCCGTTCCCGAACGGCGGCGGGTACGGCCCCGCTCCATCGAAAACCGGCGGAACGGCTGCCCGTCAGCGCAACCCGTCGCCGACATAGGGATTATTCGCCCGTTCCTCGCCGAAGGTCGAAATCGGCCCGTGGCCGGGAATGAACTTCACATCGTCGCCCAGCGGGAAAAGGCGGTCGCGGATAGCATGAACCAGCGCCGGATGATCGCCGCGCGGGAAGTCCGTGCGGCCAATGGAACCGGCAAAAAGCACGTCGCCCACCAACGCCAGCCTCGCGCCCGCGTGAAAATAGACGACATGCCCCGGCGTATGGCCGGGCGCATGGATGACCCGCAGGGTTTCGTCCCCGACCCGTATCTCATCGCCATCGTCAAGCCAGCGGGCGGGCGTGAAACCCGCGGTCGGAGGCAAGCCGAACATCGCGCATTGCCGGGCAAGATAAGCGCCTTCGATCAGAAAGCCGTCTTCCCGTTGCGGCCCTTCGATGGGTACCGCGAGCGCCTCGGCCAGCGGCACGGCGGCGCCAACATGATCGATGTGCCCGTGCGTGAGCAGGATGCGCTCGACCGCGACGTTCGATTCGCCGATGGCGGCATGGATGCGCTCGATGTCGCCTCCCGGGTCGATCACGACCGCCTTGCGGGTCTTGCCGCACCACAACAAGGTGCAGTTCTGCTGTAACGGGGTGACGGGGACGACGCGGACTTCGATCATGACGCGGCCTTCGCTGTTCGGGGCGGAAAGGAAAGATGCCATGATAACGCCCGTCCGTCCGCGGCTTTCAGGAAAGCACGCCGTGCAACATTTTGACGACGAGCAGAATCAGCATGCCCGCGAAAGCTTTTTTCAGCGCCGCCACCGGCAGGCGATGCGCGCAGGCCGCGCCGAACGGCGCGACGAGAACGCTCACCCCGCCCGCCAGCATCAGCGCGGGCAGATAAACATAACCCAAAGTGAAAGGCGGCATGCCCGCTTCCCGCCACCCGTTGACCAGATAACCCGCCGTGCCCGCCAGCGCGATCGGAAAGCCGATAGCCGCCGATGTGCCGATGGCATGCTGCACCCTGACATTGCACCAGACCATGAAAGGCACCGAAAGCGAGCCGCCGCCAATCGCCACCAGCGCCGAAACCGCGCCGACGAAAAGCCCGGCGGCGCTCATGCCCGCGCGGCCCGGCAATTCGCGCGAGGGCTTCGGCCTGGCGTTGCACAACATCTGCACGGCAACGAAAGTCATGAAACAGGCGAAGCACACCGCCAGCGGCACGGCGCCCAGGCGCGAAGCGACGAAAGTGCCGGCAAAAGTACCGGCGAGAATGCCGGGCGTAATCCGGCGCACAATGACCCACTGCACCGCGCCATGGGCATGGTGCGCGCGCAGGCTGGAAACCGAGGTCAGGGCGATGGTTGCCATCGACGTGCCCAGCGCCATGTGCAGCACTTGCTCGCGGGGAAATCCCTGGGCGAGAAAAAAAGTGGTCAACATCGGCACCATCACCCCGCCGCCGCCAATGCCGAGCAGCCCGGCGAGAAAGCCCACCACGACCCCAAGCAGGGGATAAGCCAGCCACCACGGATCGAATGTCATGTGTCTACAGGAATGCGCGCGGGCATTGCCGGCAAAGGAACGCGCGCCCCTGCCGCCGCGCCCGGAACCGGCGGGACGGAAAACGAAAAGGCGCGGCCCCGATGCGCCGCGCCTTTGTTAAGGGTCCCCCGCCTGTGCCGTATTCGCCGGATCGTCCTGAACCGAAGGTTCAGGGGGCTGCGTTCCTCCCGCCTCAGGCGCGCCCGCATGGGGTGCGCACACTGGCGGTTTCTTTGGTCGGCAACCAATCTCTCGATATCTGGTTCAAGGAATTTACGGCTTCCACGAACACCGCAGGGGATTGATTCACAGAACCGCCGAACAGCGCGCTCGCCCGGGGATCGGCCTTCAGAACAGCTTTTCCTGCTGGGCCAGCACGCTTTCGATACGTGCCTGCATGTGGCCGATTCTACGCTTCAGGGTGGGCAAGTCAAACCCGCGTCCGTGTAGAAGTTGGAGAAAATCGTGTGCGATGTTGAGCGCCGTCATGACCGCGAGCGTCTCGCCGCCGGCATGCGTTTTCTTTGCCATCTCGCCGAAGCGTTCGCCGAGGTAGGCGACCGCTTCGAGCAGGCTTTCTTTCTCGCGCGCGGTGCAGGACACATGATAATCCTTGCCCAGAAGGTTGATGTCGAGCGCCTCGGCATCCTCCTTCGCTGCGGCCTTCTCTTTCATCGAAAACTACCTTCTTGCACCGGGGACATTCAACGATGTCCACAAGGGTTTGAAAAACAGAGACTCCATCCATCTTCGTTCCGCTGGCCGTCCGTCTGGACCGGACACCGCAAGCTGGAAATCAAGACAGGGAAAAGGAGTACGCATGCCAAAGTCGTGCGCGTTTTTAAGGATGATATTCTACCTTTTCCGGGGAAACAATCGATCCACGAGATCGAACGTCCCGATTTGCCCGCCTTCGTCCGCGTGACCGCCGTCCGCCCAACGCCGCTCAATAAACCCAATCCACCCGGAACCAAAACGGCGTCTCATTGATGCCGCCATGACATGCGCCGCTCGGGCAGGCTACAATGCACTTCTATCGAGGTTCGGGTCGCCTGAACGCCAAGGAAGATACTTCACTGGATGATGCCCCGGCTTCGTACCGCTCGCACAGCCGGGACTCCCAGGGACTTCCGCGGCTATAATCCGCCGCTTCGTCCTGCTTCGTCCACGGAATTTCCAGTGCTCATCGCCGCCAACATCACCATGCAGTTCGGGGCCAAGCCCCTGTTCGAGAATGTTTCCGTCAAATTCGGCGAGGGCAACCGTTACGGTCTCATCGGCGCCAACGGCGCGGGCAAGTCGACTTTCATGAAAATCCTGTGCGGTCTCCTGGAGCCGGGCGCCGGCAACGTCAGCAAGGATGCCGCCGAGCGCATGACTTATCTCCGGCAGGATCAGTTCGCCTATGAGGACATGCGCGTGCTCGACGTGGTGATGATGGGGCATGCGCAGATGTGGGCCTGCCTCACCGAAAAGGACGCGATCTACGCCAACCCCGAGGCGAGCGAAGAAGATTACCTGCGCGCCGCCGAACTCGAAGGCAAATTCGGCGAGTACGACGGTTACACCGCCGAGGCGCGCGCCGGGGAACTGCTGCACGGCGTCGGCATCGCCACCGGATTGCACGACGGACCGATGAGAAACGTCGCGCCAGGCTGGAAGCTCAGGGTGCTGCTCTGCCAGGCGCTTTTCGCCAATCCCGACATCCTGCTGCTCGACGAACCCACCAACAACCTCGACATCAATACCATCCGCTGGCTCGAAGATGTGCTGAACGAGCGCGATTGCACGATGGTCATCATTTCCCACGACCGCCATTTTCTCAATCAGGTCTGCACCCACATGGCCGACCTCGATTACGGCACGATCACCGTCTATCCCGGTAATTACGATGATTACATGGAGGCGTCCACTCTCGCGCGCCAGCGCCAGTCGGCGGCCAATGCCCGCGCGAAAGAGAAG
Source organism: Azoarcus sp. (assembly GCA_031265765.1). Classification (GTDB taxonomy): domain Bacteria; phylum Pseudomonadota; class Gammaproteobacteria; order Burkholderiales; family Rhodocyclaceae; genus WRNU01. The sequence continues at coordinate 17,143 of JAISCE010000055.1, read as the reverse complement.
ATCGCCGGATTGCAGGAATTCGTGCGGCGCTTTTCGGCCAATAAGTCCAAGGCCAAGCAGGCCACGAGCCGGCTCAAGCTCATCGACAAGCTGAAACCCGAAGATGTCAAGCCTTCGTCCCGCCAGTATCCGTGGATTCGCTTCGAGGTCGACGAGAAAGACAAGCTCCACCGGCTCGCCTGCGAGGCCGGCAATATCTGCTTCGCTTATCCCGCGATGGACCGCCCGATAATCGACCGTTTTTCCATCGCCATCGAAGCGGGAGAAAAGGTCGCCATCGTCGGCGAGAACGGCGTGGGCAAGAGCACGCTCATCAAGCTGTTGGCAGGCGAGGCCCTCGGCGGCCTTGCGCCGCAGCGCGGCGACGTGAAGTGGGCGGAAAAAGCCCGGCCCGGCTACTTCGCGCAGGATCACGCCGCCGAATTCGCCCAGGACGCGAACCTTACCGAATGGCTCGCCGACGATGCCCGCACCGGGGCCGCCGCCACCGGCGAGGATGTCGAAACCCTGCTGCGCGGTACATTGGGGCGGTTGCTCTTTTCCGGCGACGAGGTCAGGAAACCGGTCAAGGTCATCTCGGGCGGCGAACAGGGGCGGATGCTTTTCGGCAAACTCATGCTCTTGCGCCCCAATGTGCTGTTGATGGACGAACCCACCAACCACCTCGATATGGAGTCGATCGAATCGCTCAACAACGGCCTCGAAAAATTCAACGGCACGCTGGTTTTCATCTCCCATGACCGTGAATTCGTCAGTTCGCTCGCTACCCGCATCATCGAAATCCGGATCGATGGCAGCATCGCCGATTATCGCGGCACTTACGAGGAGTATCTCGTCAGCCAGGGGATAGCGTAAGCCGCCGCCCCGATCCACGGCGAACGGCGTCCTCGCCCGGAAAACCACAGGCGGATCCTGAAATGACGACCTCGCCCGGCTTCGTCCACCGTCAGGCGTCCCACTGCGAAAGCGGTGTGATGAGCGCCATCGTGCGTCACAATGGCTTGCCCCTGTCCGAGCCGATGGCTTTCGGCCTTGCTTCGGCGCTCACGTTCGCCTATTTGCCGTTCATCAAACTCTCCGGCTTGCCGCTGGTGTCTTACCGGATGCCGCCCGGCGCGATCATTCGCGGTTTGCAGAAGCCCTTGCGTTTTTCGATGCGCACCGAGACATTCCGCCGTCCCGGCAGGGGCGTGGCGCGGCTCGATGAACTGCTCGACGCCGGTTGTCTGGTTGGGCTGCAAGTCTCGGTATTCTGGCTGCCTTTCATGCCGCCGGATTTCCGTTTCCATTTCAATGCCCACAATCTGCTCGCCTATGGGCGCGATGGGGAAAGCGGCGACTATCTGCTCTCCGATCCCGTGTTGGAAGACTCCGTGCGCTGCGCGCCCGCCGATCTGGCGAAAGCGCGTTTCGCCAAGGGCGCGCTCGCGCCCAAGGGGCTGATTTACTATCCGGCCACCCCGCCGCGCGAGCCGGACTGGCGGCGGGCGATTCCCGCTTCGATCAAAAAAACCGTGCGGATGATGCTCTGCACGCCGCTGCCGATCATCGGGGTCAGGGGGATCGAGCGGCTGGCGCGCGCCTTCGATCGCCTGCCGGGCGTCGCCGATCCCCAAGCAAGCAAACGCTATATTGGGCACCTTGTACGAATGCAGGAAGAAATCGGGACGGGCGGCGCGGGTTTTCGCTTTATGTACGCGGCCTTTCTCGAAGAAGCCGCGCCCCTCGCGGCTCGTCCGGCCCTGGTCGACCTGGCGGCGGAACTGGTCGGGATCGGCGACGGCTGGCGCGAATTCGCCCTGGCCACCGCACGGATGATCCGGGACCGCGACCCGCTCGATCCCAAGCGGCTCGCGGGTTTGCTGCGCGGACAGGGCGCGCGTGAAAAAGCGTTTTTTGCTGCGCTGGGCAAGGCGGTGAAGTAAGCTTCTCCGCTTCGGCGTCCGCGCCATCTTCCGCCATCGTCCCGTCGCCATGATCCGAATAGACAGCCTCCGTTACCGCTATCGCGCCGCGTCGCGGCCGGCGCTCGACGGTGTCTCGTTCGACATCGGGCGCGGCGCCGTCCATGGCCTTCTCGGTCCCAACGGCGCGGGCAAGACCACGCTGATTTCGCTGTTGGCCGGGCTGCTTGCGCCCCAGGGCGGCGGCATCGCCGTCGATGGCGAACCGCTGGCCGCATGGCGCGCTTCGCACCCCACCGCCATTGCAGCGGTTCCTCAGGATCATGCTTTCTATCCCATGTTGACCGTGGCCGAGAATCTCGATTTCTTCGCCGGCGTGCAGGGGCTTTCGCGCCGCCAGCGGCGGGACCGTTGTGCCGCGGCCATGGCTTTCGCCTGCCTCGAAGCAGTGGCCGGGCGACGCGCCGGATCGCTTTCCGGCGGACTGCGCCGCCGCCTGAACATGGCGATCGGCCTGACCGGCGCGCCCGAAGTGCTGTTGCTCGACGAGCCGACAGTCGGGGTCGATCCCCAATCGCGCCGCTTCATGCTCGATGCGGTCAAACGTTTCGCCGCCGATGGCGGCGCCGTGCTCTACACCTCTCATTACATGGAGGAAGTGGAAGCGGTATGCACTGACGTGGCGATCATCGACCATGGAAAGGTTCTGGCGGCGGGGCCGCTTGCCGAAATAAAGCGCGGCGGCGGGCCGATGCTGAATCTGACACTCGCCCGCCCGTTGCCGGAGGCGCTTGCGGCGAATTGGCGGATACGTTTCCCGGACATGGACGTGATGGGCAATGCCGTCGATTTCCCGCGGTTCTCCGCCGATGGGCTTGCGCCTTTACTGGCCGAACTCGCCGCCGCCCGCGTCGCCGTGGAGCGTGCGGAATACGGCGCGCCGAATCTGGAACAGTTCTTCATGCAACTCACTCACCATTCGTTGCGGGACTGAGCGCACAAGGAGGACGAACTGCTTTCCGGAAACACTGCCCCTCCGGTTTCCTCGCCGTTTCGCGGCCCGGTACGTCTCGCCGCCCTGTGGAAGAAGGAACTGCTGGCGCTCGCGCGCGACCGCCATGGCCTCGCGGCGCTTTTCATCATGCCCGCGGTCTTCATCCTGGTCATGTCGCTCACACTCGCGGAGCCTTTCTCCACGCGACAGCCCGCCGCCATCGGCTATGCCGTGCTCGATCTCGATTCGACCCCTGTTTCGCAGGCGCTCGACGAGCAACTCGGCACGAGCGATGTTTTTGAAAAGCGCGAACACCCGTCCGGCGAAGCGGACGCCCGCCGCCGGGTGGAAACCGGCGAGGCCGTCTTCGTCCTGGTCATTCCGCAGGGCTTCGCCCGCCAGGTCGGCAGCAACCGGACGCCGGCCCTGCGCTTCCTGCTCGATCCCGCCGTGCCGTACGCCCTGCGGGAAGGTTTTCGCCAGCAAGCCGAAGCGGCGGTCATCAGGGTGTGGCTCGCACATGTGCTCGAACGCTTGGGACAAAACTTGATGATTCCGGAACTGCGCCGCGTCACCGAGCGCGTCGGCCCGCCGGAAATTCATGTCGAAGCCGTGGACCGCGCCGATGGCAAAACCTTCGCGCCGCCTTCTTCGGTACAGCAAAGCGTCCCGGCATGGCTCATTTTCTCCATGTTCTTTGTCGTCATTCCGATTTCGGCGGTCTTCGTCGGCGAGCGCCAGCGCGGCACCCTGCAACGACTCGCCACGCAGAAAGTCTCCTTCAGCCTCGTGCTTGCGGGCAAATTCGTCCCTTTCGTCCTGCTCAACCAGGCGCAGGCCGTCATCATGATCGCCATCGGGCGCTGGCTCGTTCCCCTGTGCGGCGGCGAAGCCTTCACCCTGCCGAACGGCGCGCAAGCCCTCGCGGCCCTGTGGCTGCTCAGCCTCGCCGTCGGCGCGGCGGCGGTCGGCTGGGCGCTCCTCATCGCCAGCTTCGCGCGCAGCAGCGAACAAGCCACCATCCTCGGCGGCGCGGGCAACATCATCATGGGCGCCGTTGGTGGCATCATGGTGCCCAGATTCGTCATGCCGGCGTCCATGCAGCCCTGGACGCGCCTGTCGCCGATGGATTGGGCGCTCGAAGCCATCCACCACGTCATGCTGCGCCACGGCGGTATCGCCGATATCTTGCCTGCGGCGGCGGCACTGGCATGCTTCGGTTTTCTTGCGCTGGCCGCAGCCGTTTTCCTGGGCCGCCGGGCGCATGACTGACCGCGCGCCGGTTTTCGACCAAAACGATTTTCGATTCTCACATGACCAACCTGAAACTTGCCCTGAAAACCCTGATCGTGGAGACCTGCGACAAGGACTTCGACCCCGCTTCCATCGCCGACGACGAAATCCTGTTCGGCGCTGGAACGAGGCTCTCGCTCGACTCGCTCGATGCCTTGCAACTATCGATCGCATTGCAAAAACGATTCGGCGTGCGCCTGGCAGACAGCAAGGAAACCCGCCGCGTGTTCGCCAATATCGCCAGCCTCGCGGACTGGCTGCAAGCGCAAGGCAAAACGGAGGGGCCGGCGTGAAAACCGTGCGCCCGGTGTACATCGACCGCATCGGCCACGCCTCGGCTCTGGGCCTGTCGGCTTCGATGGCTGCCGAAGCCTGGCTCGCAGACAAAAAAGCCGTTTCGCGGCGCGAATTGCCCGACGCCTGCTACCCCTGGTTCGCGCTGCCGTTGCCCGAAACAGACTGGACGGCCCGCACCCGGCGCGCACTCGGGCTTATCAATGCCGAACTCGCAGCCGGCCTGTCGCCATTGCCGTTCTCCGGCCTGCCGCTTTTCGTTGGATCTTCCGCGCTGGCGACCGGCGCCGTCGAAGCCCATGCCCGCGCAGGCGGCGCGGATACTGCCGCCTTCGACGACCTTGCCGGCTTCAGCGGCGAAATCTGCGCAGCCTTCGATATCGAAACCGAGCCATATCTGTATTCCACCTCTTGCACCTCGGGCTTTGCCGCACTGGAAGCCGCCGCTATGTTGATCGGCCACGGTGAAATCGACGAGGCGCTGGTGTTGGGCGCTGAATTCGGCTGCGATACGACACTCGCCGGTTTTGCCAGCCTCGGACTCCTTGCGCGCGAGGAAAACAGCGAGGGTCTCATCCTCGGCGAAGCAGTCGCCGGACTGCGGCTCACGACGCAAGCCGCCGCCTGGCGAATCGCCGCCTGCCGCCTGGGAACCGACGGCTACTCCGTCACCTCGCCGACGCCCGATGGCCGCGTCATCGCCGCCAACATCGCCGCCGCGCTGGATGACGCCGGTCTGGCAGCGAACGACATCGATCTCATAAAACCCCACCGCAGCCGCATGTCCAGCACCGATGAACCCGAAGAAGTCGCGCTCGAACTCCTGTTCGGCTCCCGGCGGCCCCCGGAGATCACCTTCAAGCGCCGTCTCGGCCATACCCTGGGGGCGAGCGGCCCGGCGGAGTTGACCATACTGCTCGCCTTGCTCGATATGCCCGCCGCGCAGGCGCGCTACGGCCAGCCGCGACGCCTGCTTTTCAATCTCGTCGGCTTTGGCGGCAGCACCGCAACCGTCATCATCGAGCGTTACCGCGAGACCGGAGAAAAAATTTGAGTGTTCTCCATATCGGCGATTTCCAGGAGCAATGCCTCGACTCCGCCACACTCTCCGCGCTTGCGCGCCGTCAATCCGCCGTGCCGTTGCGTCGCGCCGGCGCGCTGGCCGAACTGGTCATCGCGGGCGTGGCAGCCTGCCTCGCCGGTGAACCCGCCCGCTCCACCATGGTGCTCTGGGGATCGCGCACTGGCGCGCGCGCCGCGGGTATCCGCGTTGTCACCGATGTCGTCATCGCCCGCGAATCGCCCTTTCCATTCGACTTTCTCGCTACCCAGCCCATTCTTGCCGCCATCCCCTTGCAGCAAAGCTTCCCCTGTATCGAAAGCGTGCTTTACCAGCCCTGGACGGGCGACGCGGCGATGCACTGGCAGCGCATGCGGATGCTTGCCGCCGTGTTTTTGCAAGCGGGCCGCCATGCGCGCGTACTGTGCGGACAGGTCGAACCGGGGGAGCGCGAACATCTTGGGCGATGGCAAATGCTGGAAACATGACATGGGTTTGCGTGCGCATGACGTATGAGGTATCGTGTATGTCATGTGTAAAAACGTTTTCGGCATTTTCTCGGGCATTTGCCTGCTACAGGTTTCGGCGGTCTTGCCCTTCTGGGCGGGCCATGGCTGGATCGTGGCGGCCATGGCGCTTGTCGCGCTCGTATTTTGCGGGCGGATGCGCGGGAGAAAACGGACGGCGTATGTCGCTTGCGCAATCTGGGCGTCCGGGCTGGCGGCGGCAATCCTGGCCGGATATGCCTATGCGGCATGGCGTGCGGATATACGCATGGCCGACGCGCTCGATGAGATTCTCGAAGGGCGCGATGTGCAACTCGTCGGACGCATCGCGTCGCTGCCCGGCGATAGTGGCGATGGCGTGCGCTTCGTGTTCGAGTCCGAACCCGCGTCCGATTGTCGTGGCGCGAATGGGGATGCGCAAGACGATTCCCGCGCGGGGACGCCGGGGCGAATGCTGTTGTCGTGGTACCGCAATCATTGGGGCGACTCCCGGGCGGCGCACACAGCGCCCGCATTGCAGCCGGGAGAGTGCTGGCAGCTCACGGCGAGGCTGAAACGGCCGCACGGCTCGGCGGTACCGGGCGGTTTCGACTACGAAGCCTGGTTGCTGGAACGGGGATTGCGGGCCACCGGCTACGTCCGGCGCGGCGAGCGGCTGGCGACGGACGGCGGCGGCTTCATGAATCGCGTGCATCGGCTGCGGGCGCACATCCGCCGGCAATTCGAGACGGCGCTGCCGGATGCGCCGTACCGCGGCATCCTGGCGGCGCTGGCCGTGGGCGACCAGGGCGCGATTCCGCCAGATCAATGGGATATCCTGCGCCGTACCGGCGTGCAGCATCTAGTGGCGATTTCAGGTTTGCACATTTCGCTGGTGGCGCTGGCCGTAGGCGGCTTGTGCATGGCGCTGTGGCGGCGTGCGCCATGGCTCGCGGCGCGCTGTCCGGCGCGATTGGCCGGCGCTTTGGCCGGGCTGGCGGCGGCGGGCGTTTATGCGCTGCTCGCCGGACTCGGCATTCCGGTGCAGCGCGCGTTCGTCATGCTGGCTGCGGCGGCGCTGGCCATGGCGGCACGGCGCGAGATGAGCGCGCGCAATGTGTTGGCGCTGGCTTTGCTCGCCGTGCTGACGGTCGATCCGTGGGCCACACTGGCGGCGGGGTTCTGGCTTTCCTTCGGTGCGGTGGCAACGATTTTATTGACGGTGGGCGGACGAACCGCGCCAGTGCGGGGCTGGCGCGCGGCGGTCAGGCTGCAACTGGCGATCACGCTGGCAACTATTCCGGCGCTGGTGGCGCTTTTCCAGGGATTTTCGCTTGCGTCGCCATTCGCCAATGCATTTGCCATCCCGCTGGTGAGCTTCGCCATCACGCCCTGCGTCCTGGTCGCGGCGATATATCCCGCCGGTTGGCTGCTCGAACTGGCGCACACGCTGACCGCGTGGATGATGGACGCCTTGCAGTATTTATCTTCGTTTTCATTCGCCCTGCACGAACATCCCTTGCCGCCGCCGTGGCTGCTGGCGGTGACAGCGGCGGCAGCCGTGGTGACGATACTGCCGCGCGGCACGCCTGGACGCCTCGCGGCACTGGCGGTGCTCGGCGGTTTTTTCTTCTGGCGGCCGGAGCGACCGCAGCAAGGCGACTTCCGCGCCGCCGTGCTCGATGTCGGCCAGGGCCTGGCGGTACATGTGCAGACCGCGCGCCGCGATTTGCTTTACGACGCCGGTCCGCTCTACGGACGCGAGAGCGATGCCGGCGAGCGCGTGGTCGTACCCTATCTGCGCGCGCGGGGCATCAGGCGGCTCGATGCAATAGTCATCTCTCACGATGACGCCGACCATGCGGGCGGACTGGAGAGTGTACGGGCGCGCGTCGAGGCCGGGGAAATCATCGCAGGCAATGGCGCCGATGGACCGGCGCGGGAGGATGCCTCCGGGGCGGTACGCGGCATTCCTTGCATCAGCAGCCTGCAATGGCGCTGGGACGGCGTCGATTTCGCCGTGCTGGCGCCGGATGCGCTCTCCGGCGAGCGGCGCGGCAACAGTCTTTCCTGCGTGTTGCGGGTGCGCGGGGCGGGCGGCGTCTCGTTGTTGCTGACCGGCGACATCGAAAACGGCGGCGAAAACGGGCTGGTGTCCCGATACGGCGACGATCTGGCAAGTACGGCGGTTGCGGCCGCACACCATGGCAGCCGCTCATCGTCGTCCACGGCTTTCGTAGCCGCCGTGCGCCCGGAAGTGGCGATATTTTCGGCGGGATACCGCAATCGTTATGGTCATCCTCATCCGCGCATACTGGCGCGATGGGAAGGCGCGGGCGCTCGCAACATGCGGACGGACAATGCGGGAACGGTGTTGCTCGATGCGAAGGGCGGGAAGCTGGCAGCCTCGGGCTGGCGGGAAACCGCGCCGCGTTATTGGCATGGACGCTGAAAATACTCGCCCCGGCTTGTGACGGAGCCTTTTTCCGTGAAAGCGGCGTCCTTCCAGTACAATTTCTCCGGCTCATCTGTGACGCATCCGGCCATGACCCGCAAAAAACTTCCTATCGGCATCCAGACCTTCCGCGAAATCCGCGAGGAAGGCTACTACTACGTCGATAAGACTTCGTTTGCCCTTCGTTTGGCCGAGGAGGGAAAGTGCTACTTTCTTTCCCGTCCGCGCCGCTTCGGCAAGAGTCTTTTTCTCGACACGCTGGGCGAACTCTTTCAGGGCAACGAACCCCTGTTCAGGGGGCTGGACTGTCACGACAAATGGGACTGGTCGCTCAAGTACCCCGTGATCCGGATCAGTTTCGCCGAAGGCGTATTGCGCGCGCCGCAGCAACTTGAAGGGCGGATTCGCTGGCAACTGCAAAACAACGCGGCGACCCTCGGTCTCGACGCCCTGCCGGAAACATGGGGCATTCCGGACACATTCTCGACGCTCATCCAGCGTGCGGAGGCAAAATTCGGTCGACGTGCGGTGATCCTGATCGACGAATACGACAAACCCATCCTCGACAATCTCACCCGCCCTGAACTTGCCCGCGAAATGCGCGACGGGCTGCGTGACCTGTACTCCGTCGTCAAGGGACAGGACGCTCATGTCAAATTCGTCCTGCTGACTGGCGTCTCCAAATTCAGCAAGGTCAACATCTTCTCGGGGCTGAACAATCTGAAAGATATCACCCTGGATTCCCGATACTCGGCCATCTGCGGCTATACCGATCAAGATGTGGATACCGTATTCGCGCCGGAATTATCCGGACTGGACAGGGAAGAAATCCGCGACTGGTACAACGGCTACAACTGGACGGGCGCTGCGGTCTACAACCCTTTCGACCTGCTGTTGCTTTTCGATAGCCGGGAATTCCGCCCCTACTGGTTCGAGACGGGCACGCCGACCTTTTTACTGGATGTACTGCTCGATCAGTCGATCTATCTTCCCGACCTGGAACGAATGACGGCCACCGACATCCTGATTTCCTCTTTCGAGGTCGGCGATATCCACCCCATCGCGCTCTTGTTCCAGACGGGCTACCTGACCATCGACCATTTCGAGAGCCTCGGCGCGGTCAGGCAATACGCGTTGCGCTTTCCCAACCGCGAAGTCCGCGCCAGCCTGTACGGCGCGCTCCTGCAACGGCTGCGCCCGCAGCAGATCCGGGACGCACGCCATCCCAGCCTCTACAGCCTGCTTCGCGCCAACGATTTCGCCGGATTGCAGGCGCTCATCTGCGCCTATTTCGCGGGCATTCCGGCGGATTGGCACCGAAAGAACGACGTGGGCGAATACGAGGGCTATTACGCCAGTGTGTTCTACGCCTATTTCATCTCGATGGGGCTGGATGTCGTGCCGGAGGACGCTTCCTCGACCGGTCGGCTGGACATGGCGATGCGTTTCAACGGACAGGTGTATCTGTTCGAGTTCAAGGTCGTGGAAGCCTCCCCGGAAGGCCGCGCGCTCCAGCAGATCAAGGACAAGGGCTACGCCGGCAAATATCGCGGCAATGGACAGCCCATTCACCTGATCGGCGTGGAGTTCAGCCGCGACAGGCGAAACATCGTGGGATTCGAGGTCGAAAGCCTCGCGGGATAGGGTCTCGGCGCCGTTTGAACGCCCATACCGGCGCAGCAAACGAAACATTCATACGATGAGCGGGCTTGCCCGGATATCTTTACTGTACAATCGCCCCCCGTGGCGGGTCTCCCCGCATTGCAGCGCGGTGAACCTGGTCAGGGCCGGAAGGCAGCAGCCACAGCCGTTCCCTGCAAGTGCCGGGGGTCAGGCTCGCCACCCCGGATTTCGGGGCGTTGCCGGGCAACGCCCTTTTGCCTTGCGCGCGCGGTAGAATCGCCCCCCATGAGTTATCAGGTTCTGGCGCGCAAGTGGCGGCCCAAATCGTTCGAGACGCTGGTCGGGCAAGAGCATGTCGTCCGCGCGCTCTCCCATGCGCTCGCCACCGGGCGGCTGCATCATGCGTGGCTTTTCACCGGCACGCGCGGCGTGGGCAAGACCACGATTTCGCGTATTCTCGCCAAGGCGCTCAATTGCGAAACCGGCGTGAGCGCCGCGCCCTGCGGGCAATGCGATGCCTGCCGCGCCATCGACGCCGACCGCTTTCCAGACTATGTCGAGATGGATGCCGCTTCCAATCGCGGCGTCGACGACATGGCGGCGCTGCTCGACCGCGCCGTATATGCGCCGGTGGCGGGGCGCTACAAGGTTTACATGATCGACGAAGTGCACATGCTCACCGGGCATGCCTTCAACGCCATGCTGAAAACGCTCGAAGAACCGCCCGAGCATGTCAAATTCATTCTCGCCACCACCGATCCGCAGAAAATCCCGGTCACGGTGCTGTCGCGCTGCCTGCAATTCAACCTCAAGCAGATGCCGCCGGGGCAAATCGCCGGACACCTCGCGCGCATCCTCGAAGCCGAGTCGACGCCCTTCGAGCCGGGCGCGTTGCGTCACCTCGCGCACGCCGCCAGCGGGTCGATGCGGGATGCGCTCTCGCTGCTCGACCAGGCCATCGCCCATGGCGCGGGCCAAGTGCTCGAAGAACAAGTCACCCATATGCTCGGCACCGTGGGCGACGAGCACTTGTACGCGATTCTCGATGCGCTGGCCGCGGGCGATGCCGAAGCCCTGATTGCCGTGGCCGACGGCATGGAAGCGCGCAGCCTGTCGTTCGATGCCGCCTTGCAGGCTTTGGCGACGCTTCTTGCACGGCTTGCGCTGGTGCAATTCGCGCCCGCCGCCGTGGCCGACGAAGGCGAGCGCGCGCAACTGTCCGCCCACGCCGGACGGCTCGACGCCGAATATCTGCAACTCGCCTACCAGATCGCCATCCATGGCCGCGACGAACTGGCGCTTGCGCCCGACGAATACACTGGCTTCACCATGAGCCTGTTGCGGCTGCTGGCGTTCCGCCCCGAACAGCCGCCGCCCGGCATGCCGGCGGCTGGCGGCGGCCCGGACGGCGCGGCCCGGAAACCGCTCCTCCCGCCCGCAGCGGAGAAAAAGACGGCGGCGGTTCCGCCCGCGCCGGAACAGGCATCCGCCGCGCCATCCGGGCCGAAACCCGCCGGCGATGTGCCGCCCTGGGAAGCCCTGCCGCCCGAAGGCGCGATCCATATTCCCGCGACGGACGCGCGCAAAAACCAGGAAAAGAAAACGCCGGACGGAAATACATTCCCTCCATTACGAGAATCCGCCGCCGCATATGGCGCCGCGCAAACCGAAAATATCCCTCCTTCGCCGCAGAACCCCGCCGCCCGGAACGAGCCTGTCCGCGGCGAGACGGCGGTCGCGGCGGCTCTCGCGCGCGCCGATTGGCGCGAAACCGTACATGCGCTCAAACTTTCCGGACTGGCGCGTGAACTGGCGCAGCATTGCGAATGGATCGAATGCGCCGGTGACGACTTGCGCCTGCGCCTCTCGGACATCTATCGTCATTTGCTCGAAATCAACGGCGGCGTATCCGAGCGCATCGAAAGCGAACTTGCCCGCGCTCTTGGCCGCCCGATGAAACTGCACATCGAAATCGGCGCCACTGCCGGGCAAACCCCCGCGCAGCGCGACGAACTCGACCGCCGCGAGCGCCATGCCCAAGCTATGGTGGCGCTCGAACGCGACCCATTCGTACTCGGACTGATCGAACATTTCGATGCCAGCCTGAACGAAAACACGGTCAGATTGTTGTAACCCGTATCACCCATCACGGAGCCATCGAATAATGAAAGGCGGAATTGCCGGGCTGATGAAGCAGGCCCAACAAATGCAGGAAAACATGAAGAAAATGCAGGACCAGATCGCAACGCTCGAAATCGAAGGCGAATCCGGCGCGGGCATGGTCAAAGTCACGATGACCGGCAAATACGAAGTGCGGCGGGTCAACATCGACCCCACAGTCATGGACGACCGCGAAATGCTCGAAGATCTGGTGGCGGCGGCGGTCAACAGCGCGGTGCGCAAAGTGGAAAGCGTCACCCAGGAAAAAATGTCCGGCTTTACCGCCGGATTCAACCTGCCGCCGGGACTCAAGTTGCCATTCTGATGGCCGCGCCATCGAGTCTCGACGAACTGATCGCCGCCCTGCGCTGCCTGCCCGGCGTGGGGCCGCGTTCGGCGCAGCGCATGGCTCACCATTTGCTGCAACACGACCGCAAGGGCGCGGCGCGCCTGGCGCGGGCAATGGATCATGCACTTTCGACGCTGCGTCATTGCGCGCGCTGCAACACCTTTTCCGAAGACGAGATCTGCGCGCGTTGCGCCAGCCCGCGCCGCGACGCAAGCCGTCTGTGCGTGATCGAAACGCCCGCCGATCTGGCGATGATCGAGCAGACCAAGTCCTACGACGGCCTCTACTACGTACTGATGGGGCGGCTCTCGCCGCTCGACGGCATCGGCCCGCGCGAACTGGGGTTGGATCGCCTGCTCGCCCGCGCCGGCGATGGCCAGGTGCGGGAAGTCATCCTCGCCACCAACTTCACCAACGAAGGCGAAGTCACCGCCCTGACCCTCGCCACCCTGCTCACCGCGCGCGGCCTGGCGGTCAGCCGCCTCTCGCGCGGCGTGCCGGTCGGCGGCGAACTCGAAAACATCGACATCGGCACCATCGCCCAGGCGTTGGCCGAACGGCGCACCTTGTAGGAAATGCGACGAGCGGAAGAAACACGGGTTCAGGTACTATCCTGCTCGTTGCCATCACACAAAAAACGCCGTCATGCCCTTTCCCCGTCCACACTCCTTCACCCGAGAACCCGTCGCGCGCGTTGCCTTGCTGTTCTTCCTGAATCTCTGTGGCATTGCCGCCTTGCCCGCGCAGGCGGCGGAAACATCGTTCGCCATCACCCGGAACGCCCATGAAACCTATCCGAAGAGCGTTTGCGCGAATGAATTCGGGCGAGGCTACCGGGTGGCCGACTGGCGGGATATCGAAGCCCACTATAAGGAAACGGGATCGCTGGACAAGTTTTTTTCCCGCTCGGGCTTGAAGCCGGGCAGTACGGCCCAGGTGATGCTGGATGGTGAGCCGCGCTGGCGCGACGACCTTGAGCGCATTTTTTTCATCGAACGGCACGATGGCCGCAAGCCCGGTTATTTTCTCGCGCATGCGCAGATCAATCGGCATCAGTTGAGCCTGGGTTCCTGGACGGGCGCGCGGCCCGTGCTGTGCGTACGGGCGACGCCGAACAAAGTGCCTGTCGCGGTGCTGCCCAAAGCGAAACGGGTAAAACCGAAGACGGAACGTCAGGCGCGGGCCAATGCATCGGGTTGCGAATCCATCATGAATGAGGATTTGCGCAATTTCTGCAAGCGCATGTCGTCCTTCGGCGCTTCCTGCGGGGACATCAAGAACGCCGACCTGAGAAACATCTGCCTGGACAACTGCAACGGCGTCAAGAACGCCGACATGCGCAATGTCTGCATCGGCATCGGCAAATCCCTCGCCGCGGACTGCGGCGGCGTCAAAAATGCCGAATGGCGCAATTTCTGTATCGGCATCGGCAGATCCCTTGCCGCGGACTGCGGCAATGTGCGCGACAAGGATCTGCGCACCTCATGCCGGGAAATCAGAAACCACAGACAGTACGAGGAACAAAGGGAGAGGAGAGGCGGCGGCGGGTTCTTCTGGTGATGACCGCCCATGCCCCGCTGCCGCTCGCGCCAATTTTTCGCGCCCTCTTGGCCTTTCAGCAAACGTCAGGAAACCGGCTTTTCTTCCTCCCTGCCAAGGGAGGATTGAGGGGTCGTTTCGTCTAGCCGGGCAGGCTCTATGCCAAGGGCTTCCGCGTAACGTGTGCGCAGCGACGACGGCAGGCGAGCAAAGACCGCCGGGCGGAGATGCCGCCGCACTCGCCAGCGCCACAGGCCGGTTGCCTGGGCAAGCAGGGATACATCCATGCGGACGCGGTACATGTGGTATTCGAGCGGCGAACTTTGCCCGGCGCGCACCCTTGCAAGTGCGGCGGCAGCCAGTTCATCGAAGGTTTCCACCGCCTGCCGGGTCACGATTTCCTCGACTTGCCAGCCGCGCGAAAGCACAAGTCCGAGATGACCGTCGGCATCGCGCGCATAAACGGCCCGGCGCTGGCCCTCATGGGTGGCGTTGCCTTCCTGGGGAACGTCGTTAGCATCCATGGCGAAGCGATTATACTTTTATCATACGACCGTCAGATGCATGAAGCCGCTCGAAAATCGCCCGCTTTCCGGCACGAAGCAAAGCAGGCGGTTCCCCGGCGCGAGCCGTCCGCTGCGGCGCAATTCGTCGATCATGATGTAGATCGAGGCCGAACCGGTATTGCCGCGCGTTTCCAGATTGGTAAACCAGCGATCGAACGGAACGGGCACGCTCGCACGCGCCAGAGCATCGGCGATCGGCTGGCGGAAATAATACGAAGACATGTGCGGCAAGAACCAGTCGATCTTTCCCGGTTCGAGCCTGCGGCGCGCGGCAACGGCGCGCAAAGGCGTCTCAAGCGTTGCCTCGACGACGTGACGGTCGAGTAGCTTCACGTCTTGCTTGACAGCAAAGACCGACTTTTCCAGCCATTGCCGGGGCGCAAACCTGCCCCAACCGGTCAACCCGCCGTCGCCGCCGGACTCACGCTCGCCGCCCGCGTACATGCACACCGGCAGCCTATGGGCGGCGGAGGAAAGTTCGATCCAGTCGATCCGCAGGTTGACCCGTCCCGCGCGAGGCCGGGGTTCGACGAGAAAAGCGCCCGCGCCGTCGGAGAGCATCCAGCGCAGGAAATCCTTCTCGAACGCGATCCACGGGCGCGCTGCGAGCGCCTCGACGCGGGCGGCGTTTTCGGCGGCGAAATGCTCGGCCCGCAGGATCGCGGAAGAAATTTCGGACCCCGTCGCCACCGCGTTCGCCGCGTCCCCCGATCCCACCGCCAGCCAGGCGTATTTGAGCGCGGTCAGGCCCGACAGGCAGATACCCGCCGTCGAAACCACTTCGCAGGCGGGATTGCCCAATTCGCCATGCACCATGACGCCATGATTGGGCATCAATTGATCGGGCATGGAAGTGCCCGTGACGAGGCAGCGAATGTCGCCAGGCGCAAAACCGCTCTCGCCGAGGGCGCGGACGGCTTCGGCGGTGAGTCCGGCGTTGGAATGCGTGAGTGCGCCGGTTGTCGGGTCTATCGCATAGTGGCGGCTTTTGATGCCGTTCTGGCGAAAAACGATGCGGCGCGCGCGCGACGGCTGGCCGCCGACCTTGCCGAGCACGGCTTCGGCGGTATCGTTGTCGATGGGCGCATTGGGCAGGGCGACCGCCGTGGCGGTAATGAAAACTTCATTCATGGGCAATCATGCGCGCATCGCCCGCGCCGGAAGGTTGTTCGTAATGGCGCACGAGCGCCGCAATGCGCCGGGCAAGCAAGGGCGCGGCGAGGCGCTGCAAGATGAGATTGAGCGGAACGACAGTAAGGATCATTGCCACGAGATAAAGCACGAAAAGCATGAGCGCCGGCATTCGCCGCCATTGACCGGCGCGGCCGCAACAGTGGATGAGTCTCGACCAGACTCGGAAAGCGCGCCGCCCGGCGCGTTCGGAAAGCACCAGATGGGGCGTCACCGTCACCGCGCGCAGACCGCCCAGCATGGGCCGGCCATGCTTTTCCTCGCCGCGCGCAAGCGCATCGGCCAGCGCGTTTCCGAACCTTGCCGCGCCCGCGATTTGACGGGCGTCCACCCCGGCGGGCGGCAGACCGAGAAAACGGTCGCGCCGCCCGGTCAACATCCAGCGCGGCGTCGTGATGAACGTCGCCAGCGACGGGGAGCGATCGGTAAAGGCCACATGATCGACGAGCCGCCCGCCCGCTTCCGCCACCAGCGTTTTCAGCGTATCGAACGCGGCCAGCCACATATTGCGGCAGACGACCACGCTCACCACGGGTTTACCGGCAAGCAGCCGCTTGCCTTCGGCGCTTTGCAGAAAAGCGGTGACCGGTTGCGCCGGAGAAAGAAACCACACGGGCCACGCCAGGATCACGAGATCGAATTCCGCGCCGGACGCCAGCATGAGCGGCTGGTTGGGGCGCGGATCGAGCCGCACCGATTCCGGGAAAACGTCGAAAAACGCAAGAAACGGCCATGGAAACGGAAAAGCCGGCACAGGGCGCAGCACTTCGTGGCGGATACCCGTCCCGGCCTCCAGCAGCGGGCGCGTCAGGGCGGCGACGATGTCGGCGAGTTGTCCGCTTTGCGAATAGGAAACGACAAGGACATTCTTCATCGTAAAACCGACTCCGGTTCGAGATATCGCCCTTCAGGACGGCAAGCTGGCGTGACAGACATGAATGCTGACCGCTGATTATAGCTTCCGGCGTCAATTTATCTGGCCGGCCAGCGGCACAAATGGCGCTCGACGCCCCGCAAAAACGCGGCATGGATCGGATGCAAGCCCTGCTGGTTGTGATACACTGCGCGCCGCGTTGTGGCGAGCCTGTTCAAAAATATGTTGCTTCGCACGTTTTGTTCTGGTACAGTGCGCGCCGCGCTGAGGGAAAGCGGTTTTTGAAGGGCTGGTTTGGGGCCGTAGCTCAGTTGGGAGAGCGGCGGCTTTGCAAGCCGTAGGTCGTCGGTTCGAAC
>JAISCE010000054.1 GCA_031265765.1 Azoarcus sp. | reverse complement strand
CGCCTTGAAACCGTCCGTGTAGTGACGACGGGGAATACCTTGTTTGGCTTGCATAGACACCTCCAGAGATCAATCGAAGTTTCTCTCTTTGGCGTCCGTTTGGGCGCAGCAAGTCCACGTAGCCCCTCCCGTAATTTCCGGAATGCCGCCAACGGGTATCCGGTCAGATGCTCCATCTCGCCGGGTCGATTTTCCAGTGCTCGAAATTCTCGTAGCCGACGATGCGATCCTGCGAGTAGCGAAGGTCGAGGATTTCGGGCTTCAAATAGTGGCCGCGTGCATGGAAGATGGCCTTGACCTTGGGCAGCATGATCCTGTCCGGGTGCTGTTCTTCGACGATGGCTAGCCGCCCGCTTTCCAGGCGCACCAGCGAGCCGGTGGGGTAGATGCCGAGCGCGCGAATGAATACCTGCGCCAGATCCGGGTTGAAATGGAATTTGCTCCATTCGAGAATTTTGCGCAGCGCCTCGGTGGGCGGAATCCCCGTGTGGTAGCAGCGGTTCGAGGTGATGGCATCGTAGACATCGACGATGGCGCTCATCTGGCCGTAACAACTGATGTCTTTGCCCTTGAGCCGGTTCGGATAGCCGCTGCCGTCGTAGCGTTCATGGTGCTGGGCGGCGACGGTCAGCGCGATGGGGCTGATACCCGGCGTGTTTTCCAGGATGATCTTGCTTTGCACCACATGCGATTTCATCTCGACGAATTCTTCATCAGTCAATTTGCCTGGCTTATTCAGGATGTTGTCGGGTATCGCGGCCTTGCCGACATCGTGAAGCAGGGCGCCGATGGCGATTTCGCGGATGATGTCGCGCGTCATCTCCATGGCGCGGGCGAATGTCGTCATCAGGGCGCACACCGACACCGAGTGCTGGAACGTGTATTCGTCGTGTTTCTTGAGTTGTGCCAACGGCAGCAAGGCATCTTGCTGGCGGAAGATGGAGTCGACGATGCGTTCGATTATCGGCTCGATCTGTTCGATCTCGATCTGCTTGCCCAGCCGGATGTCGTGCATCATGTCGTATACGATGCGGTTGGCTTCCACATGCAGCTTGCGTGCGTGCTGGCGTTCTTCGCCGAGAGTGGCCGCGCGCGGCGAGGCATTGCCGCGGTTTGCGATTGCATTGATCTGGCCGTCGACCGCGCGGCGGGCTTCTTCCAGCGTGGGCGCGTCGCCGACATCGATACCTTGCGAAGCGTCGATATAAATCTCCTGGATACCGAGGGCGGTGATTTTTTGCAGCGTTTTTTCGTCGTTGACAAGAAAACTGTTGCGCAGGAAATCATGCTCGATCCATGAACAGTTGATGTCGTGTACATACATGCCCACCTGGAGCTTGGCGATGGGGATGAGTTTGATCATTGTGAAACTGACTCCGGTTTGAAGCTTCGCCCGGGAAAAATCGGCGCGAAATCCATGAGCGTCCTGGCGGGAAAGCCGGGTGTTCCAATCATGGGAGATTGCCCATTTTAAGTGACGGGCATGGTATGGGTCCTGATGGATTACCGGTTTTCAAAAAAATTATCGTTTCAAGGCCTGTTCGCCAAGGTTCGGGCAGGGCAGGGCAGGGGGCGATGAACTGCGCTTCCGCTTCGCGCGGCTGCTAGAATCGCGCCTTTCAAAAGCCTGTCTACCCGGGGAGTCTTCGGTGCGTATCGTCTGTCTCGACCTTGAAGGAGTCCTGGTGCCGGAAATCTGGATCGAATTCGCCGGGCGCGCGGGCATTCCGGAACTGTGCCGCACCACGCGCGATGAGCCGGATTACGACGCCCTGATGCACTACCGGCTCGGTATTCTGGCCCGGCACGGCCTGGGGTTGCCCGACATCCAGGAAGTCATCGCCGGCATGGGGCCGCTGCCTGGCGCGCGCGCGTTTCTCGACAGCCTGCGTGAGAGCTATCAACTCATCATCCTCTCTGACACCTTTTACGAATTCGCCCATCCATTGATGCGCCAACTCGCCTGGCCGACGCTTTTCTGCCACAGTCTCGAAACCGATGCCGCCGGATTCGTGACGAATTACCATCTGCGCATGCCCGACCAGAAGCGCCAGGCGGTGCAGCGTTTCCGCGAACTCAATTTCAAAGTGGTCGCGGCGGGCGACTCCTACAACGATACCGCGATGCTGGGGGCCGCGCACGGCGGCATCCTTTTCAGCCCGCCAAAGAATGTGGCGCATGAATTTCCGCAATTCCCCGTCGCGCGCGACTATCCCGCCCTGCGCGCCGAAATCGATCGCGCCTTTGCGGGCGTGGCTTGAACCCGCCATGCTCCGGGAGCGTTTCTACACCCTGGTCGCATCCTGTCCCGACCGGGTCGGCATCGTCGCCCGCGTTTCGGGTTTCTTCGCCGCGTACCGGGGCTGGATTCTCGAAACCTCGCTGCACGCCCAGCCGCCCGACGACGGCGAAAAAGCCGGACGCTACTACATGCGCGTCGAAGTCCGCGCCGATTCGCTCCCTTTCGGGTTATCGGAACTGTGCGAACATTTCCGTCCCATCGCCGAAGAACTGGACATGGACTGGAAGATCGCCGACTCGGCGGTCAAGAAACGGTTGGTCGTCCTCGTCAGCCGGCAGGAGCATTGCCTCTACGACCTTCTGGCGCGCTGGCAGGCGCAGGAACTGGATGTCGAAATTCCCTGCGTGATCTCCAACCACGACACCTTCCGCGGCTTCGTCGAATGGCATGGCATCCCGTTTCATCACATCCCCGTCGCATCCGGCGGCAAAGCGGCGGCCCATGCCGAAGTGCAGCGCGTTTTCGAGCAAGCGCGCGGCGACGCCATGGTGCTGGCGCGCTACATGCAAATCCTCCCGCCCGATCTGTGCGCCGCCTATCCGGGGCGGATCATCAACATCCACCACAGCTTCCTGCCCAGCTTCGTCGGTGCGCGCCCCTATCACCAGGCTTGGGCCAAAGGCGTGAAACTGATCGGCGCCACCTGTCATTACGTCACCACCGAACTCGATCAGGGGCCGATCATCGAGCAGGACGTAATCCGCATCGACCATACCGACACCGTCGCCGACATGGTGCGCTACGGTAAGGACATCGAAAAAACCGTACTTGCCCGCGGCCTGCGCTATCACCTCGAAGACCGGGTGCTGGTTCATGGCAACAAGACGATCGTGTTTCGTTGAGCCGTTCCGCCAAACCTGCGCGAAACCCGTCCGAATGGGCCGCAGGCGTGAGCGTGGTTGCCAAACGGGTGAGCGCCCCGATCGCGGCGCACCGCCCGCCTGTAGTTTCCCCGCCGTTGCCGGGGCAAGCTATCATTACCGGATTGGCGGCAAGGCCGCGCGACATCAGGGAATCTTCATTCACGACCATGGCACATGTCTTTTGCGTGGCGAACCAGAAAGGCGGGGTGGGCAAGACCACTACCAGCGTCAATCTTGCCGCCGCCCTGCACCAGGCCGGAAAACGCACGCTGCTCGTCGATCTCGATCCGCAAGGCAATGCGACCATGGGCAGCGGCATCGACAAGCGCGGGCTTGCGCACTCGATCTATCATCTGCTGGTGGGGCTGGCCGGACTGGAAGCGGTTCGGGCCGTATCGCCGTCCGGCGATTACGATATCCTGCCCGCCAACCGCGATCTGGCCGGCGCCGAAATCGAACTGGTCAACCTCGAACGGCGCGAAAAGCGTCTGCGCGAGGCGCTGGCCGCGTGCGATGCCGATTACGATTTCGTGCTCATCGATTGCCCGCCGTCCCTGTCGCTCCTGACGCTCAATGGCCTGTGCAGCGCGCATGGCGTAATCATTCCGATGCAGTGTGAATATTTTGCCCTGGAAGGGCTGTCCGACCTGGTCAATTCGATCAAGAAGGTTCATGCCAATTTCAACCGCGAACTCAAGATCATCGGCTTGCTGCGGGTGATGTTCGATCCCCGCATTACCTTGCAGCAGCAGGTTTCGGCCCAGCTCGAAAGCCATTTCGGCGACAAGGTGTTCCGCGCCGTGGTGCCGCGCAACATCCGGCTGGCCGAAGCGCCGAGCCATGGCGTGCCGGGCGTGGTATTCGATCGCGCTTCCCGCGGCGCGCAGGCCTATCTTGCCTTCGCTGCGGAACTGATAGAGCGGGTCAAGACGATATGACTCCCCCCAGACCCAAGGGCTTAGGACGCGGCCTCGACGTGCTGCTGGCGGCCAACCGCGACGACGAAGCCGAAAAAGGCGAATTGCAGACCTTGCCGCGCGATGCCCTGCGCCCCGGCAAGTATCAGCCCCGTACCCGCATGGACCCCGGTTCGCTCGAAGAACTGGCGGCTTCGATCCGGGAGCAGGGGATCATGCAGCCCATCCTCGTGCGTCCCCTGGGCGGCGATGTCTACGAAATCGTTGCCGGCGAGCGGCGCTGGCGGGCGGCGGCAATCGCCGGGCTCGACGAAGTGCCTTGCCTGGTGCGGGAGATTCCCGACAACGCCGCGCTGGCGATGTCGCTGATCGAAAACATCCAGCGCGAAAACCTCAATCCGCTCGAAGAAGCCAGCGGCATCCAGCGTTTGATCGACGAATTCGGCATGACCCACCAGCAGGCCGCCGACGCGGTGGGCCGCTCGCGCCCGGCGGCGAGCAATCTGCTCAGGCTGCTCAACCTCGCGCAGCCGGTGCAGGAGCTGTTGGTTGCGGGTGATATCGACATGGGCCATGCGCGCGCCTTGCTGCCGCTCGACGGGGCCAGCCAGATCGGCATTGCCAACCAGGTGGCGGCGCGGCAGCTTTCGGTGCGCGAGGCCGAAAAACTCGTCCAGCACGAGCTGGATCCGCGCCCGCCCAAGGCCGGGTCTGCCCCGGACCGCGATCTGTTGCGGCTGGAAGAAGAAATTGCCGACGCGATCGGCGCAACGGTAAAAATCAAGGCCAACCGCAAGGGCGTGGGCGAAGTGGTGATCCGTTTCGCCAGCCTGGACCAACTGGATGGGCTGCTCGGGCGTCTGCGCTGAATACCGTTCGGGAATGCGGGAATGCTGGATGGGCGCGGAAGTCTACCGAGAAGCTGGCAGGCTTCCCGGCGCAGCAGCCAGCCGGTAATAAACGGGTTTTGGCGCGGCCCTGCCTCGTCAGCATGGGCGAACAATATTGTGCATACTCCGCGCAAGTCGGATACAATCCGGGCGCTTCGCCCCTTTCCATGCATATTTGCCAACCGTTCGTAAAGGAACAATTGCATGTCTCATGAAATATTCATCAAGATTGACGGCATTGCCGGTGAATCCCAGCAAGCCGCTCACAAGGGCTGGATCGACGTGGTCCAGTTTTCCTACGGCGCCA
>JAISCE010000050.1 GCA_031265765.1 Azoarcus sp. | reverse complement strand
CGGGTAGCCACGAAACAGCGCCGCCCGATCCAGCAGGCGCGTCACGTATTCACCGCCCATGCCGTGATCGACGGCAAGCTCCACGCATTCGCGGCTGAAATCGTCGACCACCGTCAGGCACTTGATGCATCGCCCGTTCGAGAGGGCGTCCATCACAAAATCGGCGCTCCAGACTTCGTTCGGCCGATGACTGCACGCCAAGGATTGCCGCTCTACCGCCACCCGTTTCGTTTTACGACGTTTGCGTACAGACAGACCCGCCTGTTTATATAACCGCCAGATTCGTTTGTGATTCACTTGCCAGCCCTCCCGTGCCAGTAGGTCATGGATGCGACGGTACCCGAAGCGATGCCGCTGTTGCGCCAATTCAACGATGCGCCGGCTCAACCGGCCTTCCTCACCATCGGGTTTGGGTTTGCGTCTATAGCTCGTCCTGGATAGCCCCGCATAGCGACAGGCGCCGCGCTCGCTGAGGGACAGTTCCTCCACCATCCGAACAGCGGCTTCGTGCCTAGCCTGCGGGGCTAGCGTTTTACCCCGAAGCCCACCTTCAACGCTTCAATGTGTAGGTGCGCTTCAGCCAGCAATTTCTTGAGCTTGCCGTTCTCCGTTTCAAGATCGCGTAACCGCCGCGCTTCGCTCGCATCCATACCACCGTACTTGGCTCGCCAGTGGTAGAAGCTCGCTTCGCTGAATCCGCCCAAACGGCATAACTCCTTGACGCCCTGCCCATGTTCGGCTTGTTTCAAAAAACCTATGATTTGCTCTTCCGTGAATCTGCTCTTCTTCATCTCCGCTCCTCGGTCGTGGGCGGACTCTATTATCGGATGGTACTTCCGTTGGGGGGCAGGTCAAGGCTACTGATGACGGAACACCAGGCTTCCTTCCGGCAAAGCGGCGAAGCAATGAAACAAGCGACTTCACGTCGCACGTACATGACGTCATTGCCCGATTTGGACGCGGCTCGACCTGGGCTTCTGTTAGAATCCTTCTTCGATTTTGTATGCGCGGTATTGCGCCAGATGTCTTGAAAAATGAGTCTTGAAACAGTTGCTTCGGAAGTGCGCCTCGCCTTGGGTAAACAGAAACCCGCTTTCAGGCGTGCTGCGCTGTTCAGCGTCGTGATCGGTTGTTTGATGCTTGCGCCGTCGTTCTATATGCTGGAAGTCTACGATCGGGTGCTCAACAGCCGCAACATGACGACGCTCGTCATGCTTACGTTGTTGCTGGCGCTCGTCTACGTGGTGCTGGAGGTGGCGCAATGGGTGCGGCAGGGCGTGCTGCGCCAGGCTGCCGAAGGGTTCGACGTGGCGCTGGGAGGCCGCGTGTATGAAGCGGTATTCCTGGCCAATCTGCACGGCGCGCGCGCGATGGGCCAGCGCAGCCTGCGCGATTTCGCCACGGTGCGCGATTTTGTTTGCAGTCCCGTCATGGCGGGGTTGATGGATATTCCGATGGCGTTGCTGCTGGTCGGGGTGATTTTTTATATAGATCAGGTACTGGGCTGGTTCGGCCTTGCGAGCGCGCTCATTCAGGGCGTGATTACGTTTTTCAATAAACGGTCGGCGCAGGGGCCTCTGGCGAAAGCCAATACGCTATCGAATCGCGGGCGCGCTTTTGTCGAATCCTCGCTCAAGAACGGCGAGGCGGTGCGGGCGATGGGGATGTCGGAGGGACTGCGGCAGCGTTGGCTGGCGATGCAGAAGGAGTTGCTTTCCCAACAGGCCCTGGCTTCCGATCGCGCCGGGGTGTTTACCGCGCTCTCGAAGTATGTGCAGTTGGTGTCGAGTTCCTTGATGCTGGGGCTGGGCGCCTGGCTTTTGCTTGGAGGAAATTTCGCAGGTACCGAGGGCTTGATCCTGATGGCCTCGATACTGGCCGGGCGGGCGTTGGCGCCATTGGTACAGGTGATTACTGGATGGCGCAATGTGGTCAATGCGCGCGAAGCCTTGGCGCGGCTGGAAGAATTGTTGAAGAAGGTTCCCGCCATCGTGCCGGGCCTGTCCTTGCCCGCGCCGCGGGGACGGCTGACGCTGGAGCATGTGACGGCGCGTCCGCCGGGCATGGGGGCGGCCATCAAGCCTGTATTGCGCAATGTTTCCCTGGAGTTGCCGCCCGGCAAGATGCTGGTGGTGGTTGGGCCTTCGGCTTCGGGCAAGTCGAGCCTGACGCATTTGCTGGTGGGAACCTGGCCTTGCCTTGGCGGCACGGTGCGGCTCGATGGTGTCGATGTGTTTACATGGAACAAGCTGGAACTGGGGCCGCATGTGGGTTTCTTGCCGCAGGAAGTGGCGCTGTTCGAGGGCACGATAGCGCAGAACATTGCCCGGTTCGGCGAACTGGATTACGGCAGGATCGAGACGGCGGCCAGAACTACGGGATTGCACGACTATATTCTGGATTTGCCGCAACGGTACGATACGGCGGTCGGCGACGATGGCGTGGCGCTCTCTGGCGGCATGCGCCAGCGCGTCGGACTGGCGCGGGCGATCTATGGCTCGCCGCGGCTGGTGGTGCTCGACGAGCCGGATGCCAATCTGGATGAAAACGGCGATGCGGCTCTGGCGAATGCCTTGCAGACGTTGCGGGCGGATGGCGCGACGGTCGTGGCGGTGACGCATCGCAAGGATCTGCTGGCGATGGCGGATTTGATGCTGCTCCTGGTGGATGGCGATCCCAAGGCTTTCGGCCCGCCCGCCGCGGTGCTCAATGCATTGCGGTCGTCGAAGCGAGAGGATGTGCGCAAGCTGTCTTATTCTTCGGTCATGACTCTCGCTCCCCGCGGCGGCGGCGCGCCCATGGGGATGGTATGAGTTCGTCTTCACGGAAATCGTCCCGCATGAAAAAAACCGCGCGCGCGAAAAAGCCCGCGTGGCTCGAAAGGCTCGCCGCTTTTGCCGAGCGTAGCGAATTGAGCCGGATTTTGTACTCGTTCCGCCGCGAGTTCGCTTACGCGCTGGGTTTTACCGCGCTCATCAACTTGCTGATGCTCACGCCGACGCTGTACATGCTGCAAGTTTTCGACCGGGTGATGATGAGCCGCAATGAGTTTACGCTTTATGCCGTGACGTTGATGCTGTTCTTTTTCCTGGGGGTGATGAGCTTTTCGGAATGGGTGCGCTCGCGCTTGCTGGTGCGGCTCGGGGTGCGGCTGGATATGAGGCTCAATCCGCGTGTGTTCGGCGCCGCCTTTGAGATGCTCGACCGGGGCCGGGAGAGCGGCCGCCTGTTCGGAAGCATGGCCCGCCTGCGCCAGTTTCTCACCGGGGCCGGTTTGTTCGCCATCCTGGATGCTCCGTGGACGCCCGCGTATATTCTGGTGCTTTTCCTCCTGCACCCGCTGCTCGGCGCGCTGGCGATCGTTTTTTGCCTGATCCTGGGGGCGGCTGCTTATATATCCGGCCTCGTCATGGAAGAACCGTTGGAGACGGCGGTCGAGACTGCCGGAATGGAAAGCCGGCATCTGGAGTCCCGTTTGCGGCATGCGGCGGCGGTCGAGGCCATGGGGATGCTCGAAAACATCCGCGGCATGTGGTGGCGCAGCCATTTGGCGGCGCTGGCGCAGGGGCGGCGGGGGCTGGATGCGCAGACGCGCATGCAGTCGATCACGACGTTCATGCGTTTGATGCAGCAGTCGATGACGCTGGCCGCGGGGGCGGTACTGGCGGCGCAGGGCGAGATTTCGCCCGGCGCGATGATCGCGGCCAATGCGCTGATGACCCGCGCCACGTTTCCGCTCGATGCGCTGATGAAAGCCTGGAAGGATGTGGTGGCGGCCAAAAAGGCTTTTCTGGAACTGGAGGCTGCGCTGGCGGCGCATCCTGTCCGCGCCATGGCCGCGGCGGCGACGCATGCGCCGGGGGCTGCATTACGGCTCAAGCACGTCACGGTCAACGTCGCCGGGCGGGAGCGGGCTGTCCTGGACGATGTGTCGCTGCGGATTCCCGCCGGGTCGGCGCTGGGGGTGCGGGGGCCATCGGGTTCGGGCAAGTCGACCCTGGCAAGGGCGCTTCTCGGCATTTTGCCGGACATGCAAGGGATCGTGCTTTTTGACAGAGCCCCTCTCCGCGATCTGACGCGCACGGAAGCGGGGGGATGGGTGGGATATCTGCCGCAGGATGTGGAGCTTTTCGACGGCACGATCGCCGAGAACGTGGCCCGTTTCGGCAAGCTCGATTCCGCCCTGGTGATCGAAGCCTGCCAGCAGGCGGGCGTGCATGAGATGATCCTGCGCTTTTCGAGGGGATACGATACGCCGATCGGCGTCGGCGGCAGTTTCCTGTCCGGCGGGCAGCGCCAGCGTATCGGCCTGGCGCGGGCGCTTTACGGCAATCCCCGCCTCGTGGTGCTCGATGAGCCGAATGCCAATCTGGACGACGCCGGCGACCGCGCTTTGTTGCAAGCGGTGATCGCGCTGAAGGAGCGTGGCGTCACGCTCGTGCTGATCAGCCATCGTCCGCGCATCATGGCGGCGATGGATTCCATCCTGGTCATGGAGGAAGGCCGCGCTCTGCGCCTGGAGCCGCCGCCGTCCGTGGATAAGACAGCGGACGACGCGATGGCGGCTGTCATGCCGGTGCAGTCCGTGCAAGCCTGATAACGATAAAGAAACAAGGAACCCGACATGAGCCGTTCTTCAACCGCGATTTCTCCCAGGAGAAAGCCCAAGGCCGCCCTGGTCAAAGAGAGCAGGGTATCCCCGGTCGAAAAGACCGGGGATACCCTGATGAAGAAATCCGGGAAAGCCTTGATCGAATTTCTCACCCCCCGTCCGATCGTGCATACGGCGAGCGGCCCTGGGGAAGAAGAACATCCGGATTTGCCCGTCGATACCCATTCGCCGGCCCGCATAGGCTTCTGGGTGCTGGCGATCGGTTTCGGCGGTTTTTTGCTGTGGGCGGCGCTGGCTCCGCTGGATGAAGGCGTGCCCACGTCCGGCGTGGTGGCGATCGACACAAAACGCAAGGCGGTGCAACACCTCTCCGGCGGCATTGTCAAGGCCGTATACGTGAGGGAAGGGCAGTTCGTGGAAGCGGGAGCGCCAGTGTTGGAAATCGACCCGGCCACGGCGCAGGCAAATTTTGAAAGTACACGTTTACGCTATTACACTTTACGGGCGACGGAGGCTCGATTGGTGGCGGAACAGGAAGGGCGCGACAAAATTGATTTTCATGCGGATTTGCTGCGGGCAAGGGGCGAGCCGCTGGTGGCGTCCATGATTGCCAACCAGGAGGGCCTGCTTGAGTCGCGGCGCATGTCCTTGCAGGCCGAAATCCAGGCGATGGAGGAGTCCGTCGCCGGTTTTGAAGCGTCCATCTCGGGTTATCAAGGTTTGCTGGAAGCGCGCCATGCGCAACTGAAGTTGATCGAGGAAGAAATGCGTGGATTGCAAGGACTGGTCGATGACGGTTATGCCCCGAAGAACAATCTGCTGGCCTTGCAGCGCACGAGCGCCGAGACCCTGGGCGCGATTGCCGATCTGCAAGGCAACATCGACCGTTCCCGCAGTTCCCTTGCCGAGACGAAGCTGCGCATCGCACACCGGCAGCAGGAGTACAGGAAAGAGGTCGATACCGAACTGGCCAATGTGCGCAGCCAGGTCGAAGGCGAGGGCGAGCGTTTCGTGGCGCTCGGAAACGATCTGGATCGCACGGTCATCCGCGCGCCAGTCACCGGCCAGGTGGTGGGATTGACAGCGCAGACCGTGGGCGGGGTCATTTCGCCGGGCGAGAAGGTCATGGACATCGTGCCCGGAGACGAGCCGCTGTTGCTGGAAACTCAGGTGCCGCCCCATCTCATCGACCGCGTGCGGCCTGGGTTCGATGCCGACGTGCGTTTTTCCGCCTTTGCCCATAGCCCGGCACTAGTGGTGCGCGGCAAGGTAGCATCGATCTCGAACGATTTGATCTTCAACGAGCAGACCGGCATCAGCTATTACCTGGCGCGCGTATCGGTGACGGAGGAAGGTATGAAAAGCCTTGGCGAGCGCCGCCTGCAACCGGGCATGCCGGTGGAAGTCATCATCATCACAGGGGAACGTTCCCTGCTGACTTATCTATTGCACCCCCTGTTGAAACGAATTGCCGTTTCCATGAAAGAGGAATGAACGAGGAACTTCGATGAAGCCACATATCTCCTTGATAACCGTCCTGGCCGCAAGCGGCGCGATGTCGGTTTCTCCGCTGGTTCGGGCGGACGACTTGCTGAGTCTGTACCGCGAGGCGGTGCGGGCCGATGCCAACTACCTCGCCGCGCAGGCCGATACCCAGGCCCGGCGCGAGCTTGCGCCGCAGGCATTGGCGCGTTTGCTGCCCAATCTGTCGCTTGAAGGCTCGAACGCCCGGAATTCGCTCGAACGGAAAAGCGACAACCAGCCCGACCAAGACCTCGATTACCGCAGCAGCAGCCTCTCCCTGGGTGTGCGCCAGCCTTTGTTCCGGCCCGCCGCCTATGCCGCCTACCGGCAGGCGCAGGCGCAGGTGGCGAGTGCCGAGGCCACCCTGCAATGGGCGGAGCAGGATGTCGGGACGCGAATCGGTGTCGCGTATTTCGACGTTTTGCTCGCCGAGGCGGAACTGGAAGTCACCAAGGAACAGCGGGACGCCTATCTGACGCAACTGGATTACGCCCAGAAAGCCTTCCAGTCCGGCGCGGGGACGCGCACCGACATCGACGAAGCGCGCTCGCAACTCGACCTGGCCGCCGCCCAGACCCTCGACCTGCAATACCAGCTCAAATATACCCAGGATGCGCTGAAATCCATCATCGACCGGCCAATCACGCCCTTGGCCCGTCTCGATCCCGGACGCATACAACTCATCGCGCCAAGTCCGATCCAGCCCGACGACTGGATACAGCAGGCCGAGGAAATCAACCCCCGGCTGGCGTCATTGCGCGCCGCCGTCGAAGCGGCCGACAAACAGATCAACAAGGCGCTTTCCGGCCATCTGCCCACCGTCGATCTGCTGGCGCGGCGTTTCAGGAACAAGAGCGACAACGTCAACAACATCGACACGAAAAACGACGGCAACATGGTCGGGCTACAGTTCGACATGCCGATCTTCGCCGGCGGCGAAACCTCGTCCGCGGTTCGTCAGGCCAGGGCCGAACTGGACAAGGCGCGCCAGCAACTCGAAGTGGCGCGCCGCGAAGTCGGCCTGGAGGTCAGGAAAGAATTCGACGGCGTCGCCCAAGGCGTGCATTGGGTCGCGGCTTACGAGCGGGCGGTGAAATCCGCCGAACAGGCGCTGCTGTCGACGCGGAAAGGATTCCGGGCCGGTACCCGCACTACGCTGGACATCCTGACCGCCGAACAAAACCTTGCCACGGCCCGGCGCGATCTCGACCGCGGGCGTTACCGGTACGTGCTGTCGCATCTGAAACTCCTGGCGCTGGTGGGACGCCTGGGCGAAGAAGAAATCGGCCGCATCAACGGCTGGCTGGCAGAACGCGCGCCCTGACTTGTCCATATTGCGCGGCATGGGTTTCCGTGGCAAGGCGCCCCGGCCCGGCGGGTCCGGGCGCTGCCGCGCTGGATCTGCCTTGAACCGGGCCATGCTTGCGATGTCTGTGCCGGGTTCCGATACGCCTTTCGCTATCCGCGCGTTTTTGCTGGCATGGGTCATTGCGTTGCACGGCGCCGGAATAGCGTTGCTGTTGCATATACAGCCTCCAGCGGATTCTTTTGCGGAAGCGCCGAGGGTATTGCGGGCGACCTGGATCGATAGCGAACGGGCGGCTCCCGAGCCGCCCGCCGCACGGCGGGAATCCACGGTGTCGCCGCCGCTGCGCCGGCAAACGGCGCGCGTACCGGCGCAGCGCCGGCCACGCGCCGGTGTCCGCGCGCCGCGGGAGATGCCCGTTCGACCGTCGGCGCAGGCGATGCCGGTATCGGCGGCGGCTGAAGAAACGATTGCCGAAGCAGCGCCGCCCGCCGATTCCGAACCGGCGGAGAGCGGATTGGCGGATAACGGATCGGCACAAGCCGATTCCCCCGCCGCCGCTGCGCAAACCTCAGCCGGTGGGGGCGGCGGCGAGGCCGGAGCAAGCTACGTCGAGCCGGATTTCAACGCAAGCTATCTTTCCAACCCCAAAGCCGAATATCCTTACCTGTCGCGCCGCCTGCGCGAACAGGGCATGGTGAGGCTGCGCGTCTACGTCACGGCGCAGGGGCGCAGCGACAAAGTGATCCTGTACGAGAGCAGCGGCTACACGAGGCTCGACAAAGCGGCGATCGACGTCGTCTGGCGCTGGCGTTTCAAACCGGCGAGCCGCGCCGGGGCAGCCGTTGCCGGGTGGGTCATCATTCCGATCAAGTTTCAGCTACACGATTGAAAACCATGTCCGAGCCTTCCTGGAATTTTTCTCATTTCATCGCGCAGATGGATACCGTCGGCCTTTGCGTGTTCACGGCCCTGGCGGCAATGTCGTTTCTGTCGTGGTACTTGATCGCGTCCAAGCTCTGGGGCTGCGTGGCGCTTCGTGCGCGCAACAAGGCGTTCCTGGCTTCCTTCCGCCATGCGCACCGTCCCGCCGACGCCGAGCGTTTGTGGATG
This sequence comes from Azoarcus sp., assembly GCA_031265765.1. GTDB lineage: Bacteria > Pseudomonadota > Gammaproteobacteria > Burkholderiales > Rhodocyclaceae > WRNU01. The sequence continues at coordinate 6,532 of JAISCE010000050.1, read as the reverse complement.
CGGGTGAGGGCGGACAATCCTTTCGCGCGCCTGTTGGGCGAAGGGTTGGGGGCTTGCCGATCCTTGCGGGAAGCGAAAAGAGAGAGCGGCGGGCAGGAAAATGAAGCGGGATTCGAGATGGCTTCGCCCGACGACTACGTGAGCGCCGCACTTGCGCACGGCGTCGCCAGTGAGGCCCACAGGCTCGAAAATGGCCTGACGGCGCTTGCTTCCATCGCTTCGTCCGCGCCATTCGTGGGGCTGTTCGGCACGGTCTGGGGTATTTTCCACGCCTTGCGCGGTATCGCGCTTTCGACGCAGGCCAGCCTCGACAAGGTAGCGGGGCCGGTCGGCGAAGCGTTGATTATGACGGCCTGCGGTCTTTTCGTCGCTATTCCCGCCGTGCTCGCCCACAATGCTTTTGTACGCATGAACCGCAACCTTTGCGGGGAACTGGAACGGCATGCGCACGCGGTCTTCGGACTACTGGGGCTTGGGCAGGCGGCGGACGGGGCACGGGTCGCCGAACCGGCGGACGCAGCGGCGAAAGCGGAAGGGGCGCGCTGATCGTGGCTTTTCATCCCCAGGCGGCATACCGGAGACCGCCGCCGGAAATCAACATGATTCCACTCATCGACGTGATGCTGGTGTTGCTCACGATTTTCATCGTTGCCGCGCCGCTCCTGACCCATGCCGTCAAGATCGACCTGCCCGCGGCGGACAGCGCCGTGGCGAACGTGAAACCGGATACGATCCAGTTGGGCATCAAGGCCGATGGACGCTTTTTCTGGAATGGCGTCGACATGGCTGGCGCGGAACTGGAAACCTCGATGCGGGAAGCCGCCCGGCGCGAGCCGCGACCGGAACTCCACATCCAGGCCGATTCGGCCACGCCTTACGGGATGCTTGCTCGCGTCATGGCGCTGGCCTCGCGCGCGGGGCTTGAAAAAATCGGCTTCGTCAGTAAGCCCGAAGCGGACGAGCAGGGATAAAGCACTGTTGCGACGCCGCCCCACATCATGACGCCCGCCGGATGGCGCGGGCGGTTTCCATCCGGGAAATTCAACGGCGGGCTTTGCGGCGCGGCGCGGGTTTGCCATGCGCGCCTGAACTTGCCGGTTTGCGTAGTTTCGCCTTCGCTGCTTTTCGCGCCGGTGCGCGCGGTTTCGCCGCGAATATGCCATCGCGGCCTTCCCGCAAGGCGTTTGCAAGCTGGAATACCGCCATTGCATAGAAATTACTGCGATTGTAGCGCGTGATGACGTAGAAATTGCGATAGCCCAGCCAGTACTCGGTATCTTCTCCCGGCGTCTCAAGGTCGATCAGGGTGGCGTCGCCGGCAGAGGGATTGCCGCCGAGCGGACGGATGCCGGCTTCGTCGAGCCGCGCCTGGCTCAGGCTCGGTTCGACGCCGGCTTCGATGAAAGGGAGCGGATCGGCATGGGAGGCGACCCGCGCTTTCACCGCGACAGGCGCGCCCGTTACCCAGCCGTGTTCGCGCAGGTAATTGGCGATGCTGCCGATGGCATCGTTTCCATCGACATTGAAATCGATATGGCCGTCGCCGTCGAAATCCACCGCATAGCGGCGAACGCTGCTGGGCAGGAATTGCGGCCAGCCGAGTGCGCCGGCATAGGAACCGGTATAGCTGGCCGGGTCGCGCCTTTGCTCATGCGCGAGCAAGAAAAGCGCCTCGAGTTCGCCGCGGAACAATTCGGCCCGTGGCGGGTAATCGAAAGCCAGCGTGGCGAGTGCGGACAGTGTCTCGAAATTGCCGGTATTGCGCCCATAAATGGTTTCGACCCCGAGAATGGCAAGGATGATTTCCGGCGGCGCGCCATATTCTTTTTCGGCCCGGCGCAGGCTTGCCGCGTATTGTGTCCAGGCTTGCAATCCTGCATCGATGTGAATGCGGTCGATGAACCGGGAGCGGTAGCGGCGCCACGAGCGCGCGCCGCGCGTCGCGGGCGGCTTGATGAGCTCGATCACGCGCGGATTGTGACTGGCGCGGGAGAGCGCATCGCGGATCGGGGTCGCATCGAGCCGGTTGCGCGCGGCGATTTCATCGACGAAGGCGGATACGTCCGCGCGCGCCGCATAATCGGCATATGCGGGCGTCTGGTACGAAATGAGCGGCAAGAAAGCGGTGAGCAGGCGCAGGAAGGTATTGCGTGTTTGAATTTTCATGACGGGGCCGGTTCTTTTTTGAGGACGAGGCGGTTGATGGAGTGTGTCAGCTTGCCTATTTCCTTGTGTTCCTCGCGCGGAACAGATGGACGATAACGCAAACGGGCATAGTCGGTACAGATCGCAGTGAGTATCGCGGCGCTGGCGGGGCGGGCGGCGGCGAGCCGCCGGGCGTAATCCAGCGGGCCTTCCGAGGGCGCGCGCGCAAGGCCGTGGCGAGCAAGTTTCGCCGAAAAGCGCGCCCAGGCCTGGTCGAGCGGATCGTGCGAGGCGCGGCGGCGCTGCGCCCAATAATAGAGTACGGCCATCAACAAGGCGATTGCGATGGCGCTTGCCCCGAGTATGACCGGGAGCGAGGAAGCATCGAGACCGAACACGGCCTCCAGCAAATCGCGCTGCCGTCGTTTGTCGTAGGCGATCACCCCCCGGTTCCATCCCGTGGCGATGGCTTCCCAATGGTCGCGCAACTGGCGCAGCCACGAATATTGCGGTTGCAGCAAAAGCGGGAGCATATCGCGCTCGGGCAAGGAGGCTTCCAGTCCTCTTTCGATACGTTGCGGCGCGGCGAGCGCGGTTGGATCGACCCGCACCCAGCCATGCCCGGCGAGCCAGACTTCGGCCCAGGCATGGGCGTCCGACTGGCGCACGGTCATCGTTTCGTTGACCGGATTGATGCGTCCGCCCTGATAGCCGGTAACGACGCGCGCGGGAACATCCGCCGCGCGCGCCAGGAACACGAAAGCGCCGGCAAAGTGCTCGCAGAAACCCATGCGAGTGTCGAACAGGAAGATATCGGTGCTGTCCTTGTCCAGCAGCGGCGGTTGCAGCGTATAAGTGAATCGGCCTTCGGCGAGCCAGGCGAGGATATGTTCCACCGTTTGCTCGGCCGTTTTCGCTTTCAGCATAGTGGCCAGCGCCCGCGTCCTGGGGTTGCCGTACAGGGGCAATTGGCGAAACATGTCGAGCCGCCGCGAACTCTCGCCGCCGCCGGCCACCGTGCCGGGAAAGGCGCTGAACTCGAACTGCATGCGATTGCCGACCGGAAAACGGTTCAGCGCCTGGAAGTCGAGCGTGAAACTCACCCCTTGCACCGGCCCCGCGGGATAGTCGAGCACTGGCAGCCAGTGCTGATCGTGGGGTTCGAGCATGATCCGGTAATCGTAGCGGCGGCCCGAAGGCATGTAGCGCGGGCGATCCAGCAAAGGGCCATGCGACATGCGCCAGGTGCGGCCATCGAACCTGCCCAGCACCGGGCCGCGCCAGTAACGTTCGGACGGCGGCGGGGGCGGGCCGTCGAATTCCGCTGTAAAAGCGAGCGCATCCGACAAGATCAGTCCGCTGACCGTCCCCGGCGACATAGAATCGGAAAGCCCGCTGGTGGCGGTACGGTTCGGAATGCCCCATAGCGGCGTGGCGGCGCGGGGAAAGAGCACGAAAAGCGCCAGCATGAACGGCAGCCCTTGTGCGAGCAGGATGACGCCCATCTTCAGGCGCTTCCGCCCGGTGGAGGCGGGATCGGCCAGCGCAACCAGGCTGCCGAGCGTGACCAGGGCGGCGATCAGGGCGAAGGCGGCGGACAGCGCCGACTGGTCGTTGAAGAACAGGCCGAACTGGAGGAAGAAACACATCAACATGGCGACGCGGGCATCGCGCACGCTGCGGGTTTCGAGCAGTTTCAGGCTCAGGAGCACGGCGAGGAATGCCAGCCCCGGCGCCTTGCCGAGAAAATAGCCGAAGGACAGGCGCACGCCGACGACGGCGGCCAGCGTGAGCGGCAGCAACAGCCAGCGCGAAGGCGCAGCCGATCCACGCCACAATCGCCGGATGTGCCAGGTGAACAGGATTGCGCAAAGCGTGCCCACCCAGGCAGGCTGCTCCACCCAATGAGGCGCGATGGTCGACACCGCCGCCGCCAATAACCAGAAACCCTGGTCGCGTCGCAAACCGGCTTCGTCGGGCGAAGCGCGCACAGGAGAAGGGGCGGGGGGAACGCGCGCGTCCATGCTCATGTTTCCTCCGCCGCGCTCCCATACAGGGCAAGCTCGGCGAGGCAGCGATACAAATGCGCATCACCCCGGTCGATGGAAAACTCGCGGGCGGGCAGCCGCAAGGCATAACGCTGTCCCGACTGTCCGGCGCGCAACAGCCAGGCGGCGAGGCGCGACAGGCGGGCTTCCTCGGAGAGCGCGGCGGGCAGGGCGTGCCAATCGAAAAACAGATCGGCATCTCCGATATCGGAAAACTGCTTGGTCATCATTGCGCCGCTGCGGGCAAAAACCTTCCAGGCCAGATGGTGGAGCGAATCGGTATCCTGGTAAGCGCGCAAGCCGGCAAAGTCCTCATTGCCGATGCGGGCCGCGCCCCGGTTCGCGGAAACGCCGCCCGATCCGGGCGGCGGGGGAGGCGGGGCGAGTTCGGGGGCGGGAAAAACCAGCGCCTCCATGGCGGGCGCGAGGATGCTGCAAGCGCGGACGAGGCCGAGCGGCCAGCGCGTCTCGATGACCGTGCGCCCGATCGGCATCCTGCCGCGCCGGCGCGCCGGCAAGGCAAGGGCAATGTCGCTGCATGCCCCAGGCGGCAGATCGAACCGGGTTTCGCCGCGCACTTCCGCCATCTTGCCGCCGAGCAGGCGCAGGGCGGGGCGGCGGTGGGGATCGGGATTGTCGATCAGCAGATGAAAAACCGCGCTGCCGCCGCAGAAAGCATCTTCCACCCGGCCTGGGCGGATGGACAGGCGCAGCAAATTGCGAAAAGCGTGGATGGTACTGACAATGCCGATACCGCCGAGCAAGAAGGAAAAAGCGTAGCCCAAACTCAGGCCGTAATTGATCGAAGCGATCAACATGACGCCCAGCACACCGGCGAACGCCAGTCCGGAGAAAGTCGGCAGCACGTAAATGCGGTGCTGTGAAAGTATGAGTGGCGCGGTTTCGGCTTTTTCCGGCCGGGATCGCCGGAACAAGGAACGCAAGCGGGCGAGGGCGGCGGCAGGGGACATCCAGGCGCGGGGTCAGGGAATCTCGACGCCTTCCAGCAGGCGCGCGAGTTCATCGGGAGCGGGCGCGCGTCCGTCGCCCGCCCTGTGCAGGCGGTGACCGGCGACATGCGGGAAAACGCACTGCACGTCTTCTGGCAGCACATGATCGCGCCCTTCGAGCAAGGCCCAGGCGCGCGCCGCGGCCAGCAGTCCCATGCCCGCGCGCGGACTGAGTCCGGCGAGGAATTCCGCGTTCTGCCGGGTAGCGGCGATGAGTGCCTGCACATAATCGATGAGGCGATCCGCGACGATCAGGCTGCGGGCCGCGCCTTGCAGTTCGAGCAGATCGGAGACGCCGACGACCGGCTCGGTACGATCGATCAACTCACGCCGGTCTTGTCCTTGCAACAGCTTGCGCTCGGCGGCCCGGTCGGGATAGCCGAGGCGGATGCGCAACAAAAAACGGTCGAGCTGGCTTTCCGGCAAAGGAAAAACGCCGATCTGGGATGAGGGATTCTGGGTGGCGATGACGAAAAAAGGCTCGGGCAAAGGCATGGTCTGGCCGTCGGCGGTGACCTGGCGTTCTTCCATGGCCTCGAGCAGCGCGCTCTGCGCCTTCGGGGTGGCGCGGTTGACCTCGTCGGCGAGAATCAATTGCGCGAACACGGGGCCGGGGTGGAAGCGGAACGTCGCGCTGTCGCGCTCGAAAATCGATACTCCGAGGATATCGGCCGGCAGCAGATCGCTGGTGAACTGGATGCGCTGGAACTGCAACCCGAGCAGGCGGGCGAGCGTATGGGCAAGGGTCGTCTTGCCTGTGCCGGGAACGTCTTCGATCAACAGATGGCCGCGAGCGAGCAAGCACGAAAGGGCGAGGCGCAATTCGTGTTCCTTGCCGAGAATGATCTCGCTGGCGGCCGCCATGAGGCGTGCGACGGGAGGTAGCGCCATTTCGGGGAGCCTGCGGCAGATAACGTCATGATGATAGTCGATGGACGGCAGGTCCCGGCGTGGATAAAGGACGATTTCGATGTCGTTGCGCGAAGCGCCCGCCGCCGCGCGGGCAGTACCCGCTTGCCGAGGTGCGCAATTTTGCCGACGCCGTTTTCCGCATGGTGGGTGAAACAGTAAGGATAATGTGCTGCCTGAACATGTTGTTTGTGATACAGTGCGCATCGCGCTGAGCGAGCCTGTTGCTTCGTGCATTTTGCTTTGGTACAGTGCGCGCCGCGTTGGGGCGAGTCCGTTTGAAAATATGTTGCTTCGCACATTTTGTTCTGGTACAGTGCGCGCCGCGCTGAGGGAAAGCGGTTTTTGAAGGGCTGGTTTGGGGCCGTAGCTCAGTTGGGAGAGCGGCGGCTTTGCAAGCCGTAGGTCGTCGGTTCGAAC
>JAISCE010000030.1 GCA_031265765.1 Azoarcus sp. | reverse complement strand
GGGGGCTGGCCAAGAACACGGCGCAGTTATGGTCGTTGTTTGCTCTGGCCAACTTGTTCATACAGCGAAAAGCCCTATTGGCAAGTTGCGCCTGAATGGCGAGTCAAGCCGGGCAAATGAGCGAAATTGAACGTGCAAAGCACTGCTGAATACCATGACGGCGATTTCTTGCAGGTGAAAGTACGGGACTCAATCATTGGCGCGCAAAGTTTCGGATTAGTTCAGCGGTTCCTTAATGGCCTAGGCAACTAACGGAAGCCGGCTCCGCTTCACAACGTGGATCCTTTATTATTGGTAGGTTCTTTTTGTTTTTTGGTTCTGCAATGAAATCTACAAGTACGGCTTGTAACTCGGTAAGGGTATAAGGGGTTGTCTTCCCATATTGATCTCCAGAATAGTGTTTTGCCATTCCATACATAAGATACATTGCCCAATCTGCGATAATATTAGCTTGAGCTTCCATTGGATAATTCGAGAGTTTGCTATCCGGTTTGAGTGTGTAGTTGTAACCGCTTTTAAAGGCAGAAGCGAACCCTTGTGTTTTCACAGGAAAACCAAGTTGATATTGCCATACATGTACCATTTCATGAATGAAATGGTACACTATGTCGGCATGGGTATTGGCAGCAACGTAATCTTCAAGAAAGGATTGTTTGTTGAAATATATTTCTCCGTTGGGCGTCATAGTGACGTTATCCGGTCGCCAAGATACCCACTTTTTATTGTGAATCTTGACTGCACTGTAATTGATCGCTCCTCCAAAAATCCTCTGAAGAACCAAGATTTCACTGGCGGTTAAAGTCCTGAAGCTCCCGACCGGCGTAGGCATGTTCTTTTACTCCGAAATGGATCGAAAGGGCGACTATTTGTCGAGTCGCCCTTTATTCAATTAGGCAATTGACTTGTTGGTAATAAGGCTCCATCCCGCCGCGACATTGCCGCCGGGCGTCCCGTCAGCGCGTCCTTGTTTGCTGTAGGTCAGATTGAAAGTGCCGGGAGCGAAGCTAATGCGTTCAGAGGGGAAGTCCCCTCCGCCCAAATGAGTATAATCGGAGATAAGCACCTGTTCCATGCGGATTTCCATACACTCTTGTTTGTCGCCTCCCGCACGGCAGACCTTGAGGGTGATTTCCTTGATGTGCTTTCCGGTGCAACACGCTTCAAGAAGCTTGGGAGACGCGATGTCGACTTCCTTGGTGATGGAGAATTCGCCGAAGTTCACACGTCCAACAGTTGCGCCGCCCGCGCCGCCCGCGCTGCTGGCGGTGTAGGAAACCGGTTGTTTTATTGTATGGTCGTAGCTGAGAACCTCTATCCAGTCCTTGTACTTGCTATCGGTACTTTCGCCGGGAATGCCGTCGATCTTAAGGAATGCGTCGAATGCCATGGTATACAGCCCTCCGAGTGTGTAAAAAGTCACTGCATATACACATCTCATATCATCCGTGTCGCCATACGCAATGTCAAGAGCCGTGGCGCCCAATGTGGGGCGCATGTTCGATCTGCCTTATAGTCTGTGCGACCGGCTCTCCAGGCTCATCCCGCTCGAAGGTTTGGCGCGCAACGTTGGCTGGCGGGTGAGACCGGACGACGCCCTGCTGGAAGGCTTGCGTACATATATGTCAATACTTAAAGTGCGATAGCCCCGCCGCAAAATGTCGCGCCTCTCCAGTCGATCCCTTCCGGCGTGCTAAAATAGCCCGTTTTATTTCCCTTTCTGCGCGGCGTCTTCGCCGCCCTGGATGCGCATGACACAGTTCGCCAAGGAGACCCTCCCGATCAGCCTGGAGGAAGAAATGCGCCACGCTTATCTCGATTACGCGATGAGCGTGATCGTGGGGCGGGCGCTGCCGGATGCGCGCGATGGACTCAAGCCCGTGCATCGCCGCGTGCTGTACGCGATGTACGAACTTTCCAACGACTGGAACCGCGCCTACAAGAAATCGGCGCGCATCGTCGGCGATGTGATCGGTAAGTACCACCCGCACGGCGATACGGCGGTCTACGACACCATCGTCCGCATGGCGCAGGATTTCTCCCTGCGCTACATGCTGGTCGACGGGCAGGGCAACTTCGGCTCGGTCGATGGCGACAGTCCGGCGGCGATGCGCTATACCGAAGTGCGCATGGCGCGGATCGGGCACGAGATGCTTGTCGACATCGACAAGGAAACGGTGGATTTCGGGCCGAACTACGACGCTTCGGAAAAAGAGCCGCTGATATTGCCCGCGCGCATTCCCAACCTGCTCGTCAACGGCTCGGCGGGGATCGCGGTCGGGATGGCGACCAACATTCCGCCGCACAATTTCGGCGAAGTGGTCGATGCCTGCCTCAAGCTGCTTGCCGAGCCGGATACCGACATCGACGCCCTGATCGACATCGTCAAGGCGCCGGATTTTCCCACTGGCGGGTTGATCTACGGCCTTGCCGGCGCGCACGAAGGTTATCGCACCGGGCGCGGGCGGGTCATCATGCGCGCGCGCACCCACTTCGAGCCGATCGGCAACGGCGACCGGCAGGCGATCGTCGTCGACGAGATACCCTATCAGGTCAACAAGAAGACCTTGCAGGAAAAGATCGCCGAACTGGTCAACGACAAGCGCATCGAAGGCATCGCCCACATCCAGGACGAGTCCGACAAATCCGGGATGCGGCTGGTGGTCGAACTCAAGCGCGGCGAGATGCCCGAAGTTGTGCTGAACAAGCTTTTCAAGCACACGCAGTTGCAGGACACCTTCGGCATGAACATGGTGGCGCTGGTCGAAGGCAAGCCGCGGCTCCTGAACCTCAAGGAACTGCTGGTGTGCTTTCTCGAACACCGGCGCGAGGTCGTCACCCGGCGCACCATCTTTGAACTGCGCAAGGCGCGCGACCGCGGCCACATCCTCGAAGGGCTGGCGGTGGCGCTCTCCAATGTCGATGAAATCATCGCGCTCATCAAGGCTGCCCCGACGCCGGGCGAGGCCAGGCGCGAGATCATGGCGCGCGTCTGGCGCTCCGCGCTGGTGGAGGAAATGCTCGCCCGCGCCATGGCCGACAGTTTCCGGCCCGAAGGGCTGTCCGCCGAATTCGGCCTCTCCGCCCAGGGTTACCGGCTCTCGGAGGTCCAGGCGCAAGCGATCCTCGAACTGCGCCTGCAACGGCTCACCGGGCTGGAGCAGGACAAAATCGTCGCCGAATACCGCGAAATCATGGATGTCATCACCGACCTGCTCGACATCCTCGCCCGTCCGGCGCGCATCACCGCCATCATCGTCGACGAACTGACGGCGCTGAAAATCCAGTTCGGCGATCCGCGCCGCTCCGAAATCGTCCTCAACACCGCCGAAATCAACCTCGAAGACCTGATCGCGCCCGAAGACATGGTCGTGACGCTCTCGCACACGGGCTATTTCAAGCGCCAGCCGCTCACCGACTATCGCGCCCAGCGGCGCGGCGGGCGCGGCAAGCAGGCCACGGCGATGAAGGACGAAGATTTCGTCGACCAACTTTTCGTCGCCAATACCCATGACACGGTACTGTGCTTCTCCAGCCGGGGCCGCTGCTACTGGCTGCGGGTCTATGAAGTGCCCGAAGGCACGCGCACCTCGCGCGGCAAGCCCATCGTCAACCTTTTCCCGCTCCTCGAAGGCGAAAAGATCACTGCCGTGCTGCCGGTAAAAACCTTCGACGAAGAACACTTCGTCTTCATGGCGACGAGCGCGGGCACGGTCAAGAAAACGGCGCTTGCGGCCTTCGCCAACCCGCGCAAGGCCGGAATCATCGCCGTCGACCTCGACGACGGCGATCACCTGATCGGAGTAGCGATCACCGGCGGCAACTGCGACGTGATGCTTTTTTCCGATGCCGGCAAAGCGGTGCGCTTCGCCGAAACCGACGTGCGCCCGATGGGACGCGGCGCGCGCGGCGTGCGCGGCATGTCGCTGGAAGACGGCCAGAACGTCATCGCCATGCTGGTGGCGGAAGACGAAACCCGCTCCGTGCTCACCGCCACCGAGAACGGCTACGGCAAGCGCACCCCGGTTGCCGAATACACCCGGCACGGACGCGGCACCAAAGGCATGATCGCCATCCAGACTTCCGAGCGCAACGGCGCGCTCGTCGGCGCGGCGCTCGTCGAACCCAAGGACGAAGTGATGCTGATTTCCACCGCGGGCGTACTGATCCGCACCAAGGTCGAAAGCATCCGTGAAATGGGCCGCTCCACTCAGGGCGTGACCCTTATCAACATCGACGAGGGCGCGGCGCTTGCCGGTATCGAAAAAGTAGCGGAGTCGGATGTCGATGTCGAAAGCGGCGACGAAGCCGCCGATGACGATGCCGAAGCCGGGGATGCCGCCCCCAACCCGGATGCGGAAGGCGATGCGTCCCCAGCGGCGGACGGCGGCGAAGGGACGGATTGATGACGCGGGCCTGGAATTTCAGCGCCGGCCCGGCAACGCTGCCGCTCGAAGTCCTGCAACAAGCGCGGGAAGAACTGCTCGACTGGCACGGCATCGGCGCCGGCATCATGGAAGTGAGCCATCGCGGCAAGGCGTTCTCCGGCGTCATCGAAACGGCGGAAGCCGATCTGCGCGAATTGCTCTCCATCCCGGAAAACTACAAGGTGCTGTTTTTGCAAGGCGGGCAGACCCTGCAATTCGCGCAAGTGCCGATGAATCTGCTGGCGGGCGGGAGCGCAGACTATCTCGTCACCGGCGCGTGGTCGCAAAAGGCGTACAAGGAAGCGGCCAGGGTCGGCAAGACGCGGCTCGTGTCGTCCACGGAGGACGGCGGCGGGAGGTTTACGCGCCTGCCCGCGATCGAAGACCTGCGCTTCGATGCGGACGCCGCCTATTTTCATCTCTGCACCAACGAAACCATCCACGGCGTGGAAATGCATGAGGAGTATGAAGCCCGCCTGTTCGACGCCATCGCGGCGGCGGCTCCCGGCGTGCCGCTGATCTCCGACATGAGTTCGCACATCCTCTCCCGTCCGCTGGACGTGCGCCGTTACGGCCTTATCAGCGCCGGGGCGCAGAAGAACATCGGCCCATCCGGGCTGACGCTGGTCATCGTGCGCGACGATCTGCTCGGACGCGCGGCGGCGGGCACGCCCACGATCCTCGACTATCGCAATCAGGCCGACAACGATTCCATGCTCAACACGCCGTCGACCTTCGCCATCTACGTCGCCGGGCTGGTGTTCAAGTGGCTGAAGGCGCGCGGCGGGCTGGCGGAGGTCGCCGCCGTCAACCGGGAAAAGGCGCAACGCCTGTACGCGGCCATTGACGGCAGCGGCGGCTTTTACCGGAGCGCGGTCGGCCTTGCCTGCCGTTCCATCATGAATGTTCCGTTCAACCTGCCGAGGCCGGAACTGGAAGCGCAATTCGTGCGGGAATCCGAAGCGGCGGGCTTCATCGGCCTCAAGGGCCACAAATCCGTGGGCGGCATCCGCGCGTCAATCTACAACGCCGTGCCGCTGGAAGCCGTCGAGGCGCTGTTGCATTTCATGGACGCTTTCCGCGCCGCGAATGCATGAACGGCGAACGCCGATCGCCGAGGGCGGAAAACGACCGCAGGTGTTGTAAAAAATCACTGCACTCATTTTTTGAAGTCGCCGCACGCATTTTCGGGCGTCTCTACCGCATCGACGCCGCCCGCTCCCGCGCCACACCGACGCACCGGACGGGGGCTGTCCATCGTCGAGCATGTGTTGCAGCGTCACGACATCCTGCTTGCCATCGGCAGCGTCCTCGGTCGGGGCGCGTGTTTCACGGCCACGTTTCCGGCGTATCGGTTGCGGGCGGGCTGAATGCCCACTCCGACCCCGGAAAGCACCCGGCAGCGTCTTCCCGGACGGCGAATGCATTTCGCGTTTCCATGGCCGTGGCGCACGCTTATGTCATCGACGCGCCGCGTTGTCTATCTAAGAAAGATATCCTTTGTGGTGACATGAAGACGATGTTATGGCAATATGCCCCAGCCCGGTGAAATAGTCTTCCGGCTTATGCTTGGCGCAATGAATGACTGCCAGGCAATGTTTCCCGGTTTGGCGCTGGCGCGGCTAAACCGGATTCTTTGACGAATTACTGGCTTTGCCGGTGGAGGTGTGTGATGGCTGAGACGAAGTTTATGCTGGGGTTCAACTCCAAGCTCGGTAGCAATCAATTCACTCTTTCCCCTACGGTGGAAAGAACGTTTGACAACGGTATTGC
>JAISCE010000021.1 GCA_031265765.1 Azoarcus sp. | reverse complement strand
AGAGTTGTTGCGCAGCGGAGATCAGCGCATGGGCGGGCGTATCCATTTATTTGTCCGGCGGGATTTGAGCGGTCTGAACATTCGGGAGAACATCGGTTTGAGCATTCCCGCCGGTTCCTGCGTAAATTGCCAGCGCCTCGCCTTTGCTGCGGGCTTGTATCACGGTTTCCTGTTGTTCAAAGTGTCTTGACAGCAGCTTGCTTTCTCGCCATTCATTTCCAAAGGCACCACAGATGATTCGTATAGAAAGGGGAGTGTAAATAATGGGAATGCAAATAGGCTCGACAATCATGATGTGCACAATAGTTATAACAGTTATAACAGCTACCGCCACCCACAGCCGTGCCACAAGTATCCAGATGATGCCAAAGAAAAACACGGGCCAGCAGAATCCTATCTTGACTGCCTGTAATCTCCCATCAGGATGTTTGAATATTTTGAATCGTTTCATCGCAATGTTCTACTTGACGAAATTGCGATCGACGGCTTCCCCATTCCACGGCGCGACCTTGAACAGCAGCAGCATGCCGGGAATGGCGAGAAAGAAGCAGAGCCAGAAAAAATTCAGCCACCCACCCATACCTTCCACCAGCCAGCCCGCGCTTGCATTGACGAGGGTGCGCGGCACGGCCATCAGGCTGGTGAACAGCGCAAGCTGCGTGGCGGTATAGGCCGGATGCGTCGTGCGCGCCATGAAAGCGACGAAGGCGGCGCTGCCCAGGCCGACGCCCATGGCTTCGATGCCGATCACCACCCCCAGCGCGGTGAGCCGTTTGACTTCCGCGAATCCTGCCAGGCTTTCCGGCCCCAGCCAGGCCAGCCAGGCAAAGCCGAGGATGCTGACGACCTGCACCACGCCGAACAGCCACAGGGCGCGATTGATGCCGAGCCGGATCATCCAGACGCCGCCGAGGATGCCGCCGACCACCGAAGGCCACAGACCCGCGTTTTTGGCGATGATGCCGATCTCGGTCTTGCTGAACCCCATGTCCAGGTAAAACGGGGTGGCGAGCGCCGTGCACAGCGAATCGCCCAGCTTGTACAGAAAGAGGAAGGCCAGTACCAGCAGGGCCGATTGCACGCCATGGCGTCCGAAGAATTCCTGGAAAGGTTCGACCACCGCGGCGCTCAGGGTGCGCGGCGTTCCTTTCGCGGCGGCGGGTTCCGAAACCAGCAGGGTCATGGCGAGGCCGGGCAGCATGAAGGCGGCAGTGATGGCGAACACCCATTCCCAGGGGAGGCGGTCGGCCAGGATAAGCGACAGGGAGCCCGGCACCAGGCCGGCGATGCGATAAGCATTGACGTGGATGGCGTTGCCGAGCCCCAGTTCTTCGTCCGGGAGAATTTCGCGGCGAAAGGCATCGAGCGCGATGTCCTGCGTCGATGAGAGAAAAGCGATCACCGTGGCAAGTACGAACGCCTGCCACGGAAAGCTTGCCTCGGTGATGTTGAATACGCCGCGGAAAAAACCGGCGAACGGTAGTTGCTGATCGGCTATCGGCGTCTGCCCCAGCCAGGCGATGGCGGCAACGAGGCCGATCTGGGTGACGAACATCCAGCCGCGCCGCCGCCCCAGCCAGGCCACGATGTCGTAGCGGTCGAGCAGCGGCGCCCACAGGAATTTCCAGGTGAAGGGGAACTGCGCCAGGGCGAACACGCCAATCACTTTCAGCGACACGCCTTCGGTCTTCAGCCACGCCGGCACCAGATTGAACAGCAAGTAGAGCGGCAACCCGGAGGCAAAGCCGGTGAAGATGCAGATCAGCATCCGCCGGTTGAGTATGGCGCGCAGCCAGGCGGGAGTTTTATCGCTCACGAGGGTGTCATCCGTTGGAAAGTTGCCGGATTATCCCAGATTGACGCGATGTCATGGCGCGCGCGTGCGCCGCCGTATATGCGCTCAGTCCCGCCCGAGCCGATATACAGCCATGCTGGCGAGGAAATTCGGCTCGTCGACGATCGGCGCGCCCTCGTCGAAAGCCAGCCGCTTGCGAATGGCGATGCCGCATTTCTCGCACAGGGACTCGAAATCGTCGATGGTGAAAAACCGGACATTGGGCGTATCGAACCATTGATACGGCAAGCTTCTCGATACCGGCATGCGGCCGTTGAGAATGCTCTGGCGATGCCGCCAGTAGGCGAAATTCGGAAAACTTACGACCGCCTCGCGTCCCGCCCGCAGCATCTCGGCGAGAATGCCCTGCGTGTTGTGCATGGCCTGGAGCGACAGGCTCATGATGACGTGATCGAAAAAACCGTCGTCGAAATCGGTCAATCCGCGATTCATGTCGGCCTGGATGACGTTTATCCCGTTCTTCACGCAGGCGACCACTTTTTCGGGATCGTTTTCCACGCCATAGCCGCACACCTTCCGCGTGTCGATCAAGTGGCGCAACAGGCCGCCGTCGCCGCAACCGAGGTCGAGCACCCGCTCGCCGGGAGCGATCCATTGCGTGATGACATCGTAATCATAACGATAACCGGCCATGTCCTATACCTCGATGCGGTCGAACCAGGCCGAAAGCACGGCATGGTACTGGGGATCGGCGAGCAAAAAGGAATCGTGCCCGGCGGCGCAGTCGATTTCGGCATAACTCACGTCGCGGCCATTGTGCGCCAGCGCATAAACGATTTCGCGCGAACGCGCCGGGGCGAAACGCCAGTCGGTCGTGAACGCCACCACCAGGAAACCGGCCCGCGCCGCCGTCAGCGCCGCGGTCAGATTCCCTCCGTGCGCAAAAGCGGGGTCGTAATAATCGAGCGCCTTCGTGGTCAGCAAATAAGTATTGGCGTCGAACTGCTGCGCGAATTTGTCGCCCTGGTGGCGCAGATAGGACTCGATCTCGAATTCGACCTCATAGCTATACACCGCCTTGCCATGGCGCAGGTTGCGGCCGAACTTCTCGCCCATGGCGTCGTCGGAAAGATAAGTGATGTGCCCCACCATCCGCGCCAGCCGCAAGCCGCGCTCCGGCACCGTGCCGCGCTCGTAGAAATGCCCGTCGTAAAAATCGGGATCGGTCAGGATGGCCTGCCGCGCCACCTCGTTGAACGCGATGTTCTGCGCCGAGAGCTTGGGCGCGGAGGCGATCACCGCCGCATGGCGCACCCGCCGCGGATGCTGCAAGGTCCAGGAAAGCGCCTGCATCCCGCCCAGGCTGCCGCCGATTACCGCCGCGAAACTGTCGATGCCGAGCGTATCGGCGAGCCGCGCCTGGGCATCCACCCAGTCTTCCACGGTCACGAACGGAAAATCCGCTCCCCATGGCCGCCCGGTGGCGGCGTTGCGCGAGCGCGGCCCGGTCGAACCGTCGCAGCCGCCGAGATTGTTGACGCCGATGACGAAAAACTTGCGGGTATCGAGCGGCTTGCCCGGCCCCACCAGATTGTTCCACCAGCCGGAATCCGTCTCCTCGTCGGCATGGCGGCCCGCCACGTGATGCGAGCCGGACAGCGCATGGCACACCAGCACGGCGTTGCTGTGCGCGGCATTGAGCTTGCCGTAAGTCTCATACACCAGTTCGTAGCCGTCCAGGCGACCGCCGCTGCGCAAATGCAGCGCGTCATCGAAGCGGGCCGTCGCCGGTGCGACGGCGCCGACGGATTGCGGTTCGATCCGCGGTTTGGTCATATGTTATCCGTATAAAAACAAAACCCAGGCGGCGCGAGAGCCGACTGGGTCGTCAACGCTTTAGCCGGATTTGTCGGACGCCCGCAAGCGAGGAATCAAATCGGCGCCAAAGGATGGGAAAGTTAGCCCGCCATGGGGAAAATGTCAAATCCGCGAATAAATGCCGCAGTGGCGCATTTACATGTGTAGAATGTCGCCCCCGACCGGATATCTCGTTTAAAACAAAGGAATTATTTATGCAATCGGATTCATCGGCTGTGCCGCCGGACGATGCCCCCGTCGAACATCGCCTCCAGTTCACCGGCACGGGCGGAGAATATTTCCGCATCTGGATCGTCAATCTGTTGCTCAGCATCCTGACCTTCGGCATCTATTCGGCCTGGGCCAAAGTGCGGCGCGAGCAATATTTCCATCGCAACACGCTGCTCGACGGCGGCGGCTTCGATTACCACGGCGACCCGAAGGCCATCCTCAAGGGCCGCATCATTGCCGTCGCGCTTCTGTTCATCCTGAGCCTGGTCGAGAAGATAGCGCACGACTTCTATTACCCTGTAGTGCTCGTTGCTTCGCCGCTCGTGCCCTGGCTGATGATCCGCTCCTTCATCTTCCGCAGCCGCAATACCTCCTTTCGCGGCCTGCATTTCGATTTCCACGGGACGTACATGGGGTTATGCAAAGCCTATCTCATTCCCCTCATCGTATTGATAGTGCTTAGCGGGACGATGGCGTACTTCAGTGAACAGGCTGCCCTGGAAGCAAGTCGACAGAGCGAACGCGCGCCTTATACAGGGGCGATCCTGTTGGGATCGATGTTCGGTATATTCCTGCTGGTACCCGCGCTCTTGTACCGTTTCAAAGCGTTCCAATTCAACCACTTGGCTTTTGGCGCTTCCCGTTTCGAGAGCCGGTTCAGGCTCAGGTCTTTTTATGGAATTTATCTGGGCGTTTTCGTACTGCTCCCTTTGTTCGCGGGTTTGATACTCGCCTCGATATCGGTAGGCATAGCCATTTGGGCGGGCATCGAGACGCGGGAAGATCTATTTGCAGCCATTACCGTTTTGTGGTCGATATTGAAGGGGAACGAGATATTGATATGGAGCTTGATTTTTTTGGGGAGCTTGATCTACATAACGGCGCTTGTAGTACTTCCAGCCTGGTTTGCGGCGCTTTTGACCAATCTGGTCTGGAACAATACTCGTTTGGGTAAACACCGCTTCAAAAGCGACCAGACTCTTTGGGGCGTTTCCTGGATTGTCGTCAGCAATTTGCTGCTCATGCTCATTACACTCGGTCTTTACTGGCCCTGGGCCAAGGTCAGGCTCACCCGCTATCGCGCCGAGCGCGCCGCCTTGCTTGCCGTGGGCAGTCTCGACGACTTCGTTGCCGGCGCGACGCGGGAAAAAAGCGCCATCGGCGAGGAAGTCGCCGACATCTTCGACTTCGACATCGCATTCTGACCCGGTATGCCGACAAAGCCCCCGTCCCTGGACGCCTGCTACTACGACGGCCTCAGTTCGCGCCGCCGGCCCGTGCGCCTGAGCGTGGCCGGCGGTTACCTGCTGCTCGACGGCCCGGACGGTGGGCGCAGCGTCCTCGCCGCCGCCGTGCGCGTCTCCGAAGCGCACGGCACAGCCCCGCGCACCCTGCGCTTCGCCGGCGAGAGCGCCTTTTGCGAAGCCGGGCAAGGCCCGGCGCTCGACGCCCTGCTCTCGGCTCTCGGCTACCGCGACGGCATTGCCGCGCGCCTGCAAAACCGTTGGCGCTGGGCGTTCGTTTCGCTCGCCAGCGTCGGCCTGGTTCTATTGGCCGCCTACTTATATGGGCTGCCCTGGGGCGCCAGGCTCATCGCCCCTCATGTTCCCATCGCCGCCATGCGCTCCCTCTCGGACGAAGCCTTGGCGCAACTCGACAAATACCTGCTCAAACCCACCGCCTTGCCGGAGGAGCGCCGCCGAAAACTGCAAGATGGCTTCCAGGAACTCGCCGCCGCCGACCCCGCCCTTGCCCGCTATGGCGACAGTCTCGCCCTCGGCTTCCGCGCCTCGCCGCGAATCGGCCCCAACGCCTTTGCCCTCCCCGGCGGACAAATCATCCTTCTCGACGAACTTGTGGCGCTGTGCGACGACGATGCGGAAATCCTCGCCATCCTCAGCCACGAACTCGGGCACCTGAACAAACGGCACAGCATACGCATGCTCATCCAGTCATCGGTCGTCGCGGCCATCACCGCCGTCTGGTTCGGCGACGTTTCCTATGCCGCAGGCGTCGTCGGCGGCGCCTTGCTCAATTCCGGCTACTCCCGCGACATGGAACGCGAAGCCGACGATTACGCCGCAGGCATGCTACGCCGCCGGGGCGGTTCCCCCGCGCTGCTCGCCAGCGCCCTGGAAAAACTGGAAGCTTCCCATCTTGCCCGCCGCGCGGAAAAAGAGCGTGACGAAGACGGCAAGTCCGGAAGGATCATGGACTGGCTTTCCTCCCATCCGGACACCGGCGAACGCATCCGGCAACTGCGGGAGAACCCGGCAGCCGATTAGCGGCAGGCTTCATACAAACCGGCCTCGGTTGACGATGGAACACAATCCGGAATCGCCGACGCCCGCCGTTTTTCAGCGCATATCGAACAATTCCTGATGAAAATGCGCCGGATCGAATCCACGGCCGGCCAAATCCCGGCGCAGCGCCTGTCCGAATCCCGCCGGGCCGCAAAACCACAGGGAGGACTCGCGCCATGCCGGCGCGGCGGCGCATAGACTCCCGCCATCCAGCTTGCGGTCGCGTCCGCTTGCAATCACGCGCAAGGTCACCCCCGCGGCTTCGGCAAGCCGGCGCAAGCGCGCGATGAACGCCTCGTCCGGCATCCCCGTGCTGTAGAACAAATCCACCGCGCTTTCCGGGGGATTTCCCGCGCCTGCCGCCGGATTTTGCCGGGCAAGCGCCTCCATGCGCGCCATGAACGGCGTGATGCCGATGCCGCCCGCCACCCAGATCTGGCGCGGCTTGTCGCTCTCGAACCGGAAACACCCATAAGGCCCTTCGACCGTGACGCGATCCCCCGGCTTGAGCATGGATGCCAGGCGAGCGGTGTAATCGCCGAGGTTCTTGATATGGAAATGCAGCAGTCCATCCCCCGTCCAGGTCGACGAAATCGTAAACGGATGCGCGCCTTCCCCATCGTCGAAGGTGACGAAGGCGAACTGTCCTGCGTCGTGCTCCTTCCAGATATCCCCGTCGAGCCGGACATCCACTTTCAGCACATGATTGTCCGTGTGATGATCGAGCGCCTCGATCCGTCCCGGCGCCCGACGCCGATGGCCGATGCGCCGCGTCAAGCTCAGCGCCGCCCCTACCGTACCGCCCGCGACCAACAAAAGCATCATCCAGGCCACCGCGCTCTGCCAGTAAGGAAACTTTATCAGGACAATAGCATGAAACGCCAGCACGAGATAGGCTGCGGCAATCACCCGGTGCGTCTTGAAAAACCACCGATACGGAAATCGCTTGATCAGCGCCAGCACGATCAAGACCGCCGCCGTGTAGAAGGCGAATTCCCCGATATGCTCGGCAAAACCGCGCCACTCCAGGAAAGACTGCAAAACCGGATTGTCGAGTTGCGGACGCGGGCCGCGCTGGGGCCTCGCCAGCCATCCCCAACCCACCGCCCACTTCGGCCCCTCGGCCCACAACCAATGCACCACGCCTGCCGCCAGTCCCGTGATTCCCAGCCATTTGTGCAAGCGGTAACCCTTGTCCAGCCCGCCCAGCCAAGGCTCCACGGACATCGGGCGGATCGCCAGCATCATCGCCGCGCTCATCGCCCCCATCGCCAGGATGCCTGTGTAATTGACCAGCGCCGCGCGCAAGTCGAAAAAACTGTAATGCTGCATCCAGGGCTGTTCGGCGAACGCCCACAACAAGGACAGCGTCAGGAACAGCGCGCCGTAAATCCATTTGATTCGTTTCATCGTCAAACTACTCCTGTGACCGAAGCGCGGATCGAGCCGCCGCCGCAGGATTACCCTGGATCAAAACGCCGGAGCCGGTTCGGCGAGCTGGTGGATGACCGCCGCCGGGGCGGGCGTGCCGCCGTCGAACTGGACGATTTCCCACGCCGAGGCGTCTTCGAGCAATACGCGCAGCAATTGATTGTTGAGCGCGTGCCCGGCCTTGTAGGCGGTATAGACCGCGAGGAGCGGATGGCCGCAAAGATAGAGGTCGCCGATGGCGTCGAGCACCTTGTGCTTGACGAATTCGTCGGCGTAACGCAGGCCCTCGGTGTTGAGAACACGATATTCGTCCATGACGATCGCGTTCTCCAGGCTGCCGCCCAGAGCGAGTCCGTTGGCCTGCATGAATTCCACGTCCTGCATGAAGCCGAAGGTGCGCGCGCGGGAAACGTCGCGCACGTAGGAATGTTCGGCAAAATCGACCACCACGTTGTTGGCGGTAGCGCCGATCGCCGGGTGGTCGAAAACGATGGAAAATTGCAGGCGGAAACCATCGTAGGGCGATAGCCGCACCAGTTTGTCGCCCTCGCGGTATTCGACGGTTTTTTTCACGCGCAGGAATTTCTTGGGCGCGGCTTGTTCTTCGATGCCCGCCGACTGGAGCAGGAAGACGAAGGGGCTGGCGCTGCCGTCCAGGATCGGAATCTCCGGCGCGTCGACGTCTATATGCAGGTTGTCGATGCCAAGCCCGGCCAGCGCCGACATCAGGTGTTCGACGGTGCCGACCTTGTGGCCGTCTTTTTCCAGCCCCGAACACATCCGGGTGTCGCAAACGGCATAGGGGTCGGCAGGCAGGTCGACAGGGGGGATCAGGTCGACGCGATGAAAGACGATGCCTGTGCCCGCGCTGGCCGGACGCAGGACGAGGTTGACCTTGCACCCGCCATGCAAGCCCACGCCGGTTGCGCTGACGGTCGATTTGAGGGTGCGTTGTTTAATCACGATTTCATCGAAAACCGATTTCAGCCGAAAATCTCCCCCTTCATGGGGATAATCATGCGCGGGAGGGGCTTGACGCCTTCCGCGCGGTATCCGCCCGTCTACGGGCGTGGATTGAAACAAACACTATTGCCGGAAGCCTACCACGACGGCACATCGCCCGGACTGGCATGAACGCACGGGCGCGAAGCGCCGCGTCCTGGCGCTTCGCGTCCGTGCGGGAGGGCAGCCGCGAAATGCGATCGCGCTGCCCGCCGCCGTTCAATCGGCCTGCCGCCGCAGGAAGGCGGGGATGTCGTAAGTGCCGGTAGCGCCGGTGTGACCGCCGATGCCGCCGCTCCTGCCGCTCACGGGTTCGACGCGACCGCTGCCGCCGCCGCCGCCACTGCTGCGGCGGGTACGGATGATCGCAGGCGTAGCAATGCCTTCGTCGAAACCGCCGGCCGGACCCGCGTAGGCCGCCGGGCCGTGCGTGCCCGTTCCGCGCACGACGTGGATTCCCGTCTGCTGTTGCTGGTAGACGTCCGAGGCCGTAGAGGCGTGCGGCGCGCCCAGCCCGGTCGCCACCACGGTGACGCGCAGGCAGTCGTCCATGCTGTCGTCGAACACGGTGCCGTATTTGACGAAGGCTTCCGGCGCGGCAAAAGCCTGCACGGTATGCACGGCCTGTCTCACTTCGGCCAGTTTCAGCGATCCCTTGGCGGCGGTGATGTTGATGAGTACGCAGCGCGCGCCCGACAACTCGGTGCCTTCGAGCAGCGGGCTGCCCACGGCCTGCTCGGCGGCGATCCTGGCGCGGTCGACGCCGGCGGCTTCCGCCGAACCCATCATGGCGCGGCCCATTTCGCCCATTGCCGTGCGCACGTCCTGGAAGTCGACGTTGACCAGGCCCGGCGCGTTGATGATTTCGGAAATGCCGCCGACCGCCTTGCAGAGCACGTTGTCCGAGGCGCGGAAGCATTCTTCGACGGTAGCGTCGTCGCCGTAGACTTCGAGCAGCTTGTCGTTGAGAACGACGATCAGCGAGTCGACATAACGGCTCAGTTCCTCGATGCCGCTTTCGGCGACCCGCAGGCGGTTCTCGAAATCGAACGGCTTGGTGACGACCGCAACGCACAAAATGCCCAGTTCCCTGGCGATTTCGGCCACCACGGGCGCGGCCCCCGTGCCGGTGCCGCCGCCCATGCCGCCGGTGATGAAGCACATGTGCGCGTCGGCGAGCGCGGCGGCGATGGCATCGTGCGATTCCTGCGCGGCGGCCCGGCCCGCTTCCGGCTTGGAACCGGCGCCCAGGCCGCTGGCGCCGAGCGGAATCCTGACCGGCGCGAGGCAGCGCGCCAGCGCCTGCGCATCGGTATTGGCGGTAATGAACTCGACGCCCTGCACGCCTTCCCGCACCATGTGGTCGACGGCATTGCAGCCGGCGCCTCCGACACCGACCACCTTGATGATGGTTCTGCCGTTCGATGACCGCTGCTCTTTCTTTTCTGTTATTTCAAACATTACTCGTACTCCTGGAGAGAAGGTTCCGGCCTGCCGCGGTAGCATGCTGCAACCGCACAAATCTGGGTGACGGAGCGCATTAAATCACACTCCGGGCATGGTGTTTCCAGCATTTTCAATCCCCCTTTCGCTGTGCTGCCCGCAGCCCGCGAGCCGCATGCCCGGCCGTTGGAACGGCCTCAAAAATTGCGCCCGAACCAGTCTTTCAAGCGCCCGAAAAAATGTTTCATTCCCCCGGTGTCGCGGGCCTGTATACCCCGGCGCCGTTGCGCCGCGCCCTCGATCACCAGCCCCATTGCCGCCGCGTATTGCGGATGGCAAATCACGTCGGCAAGGCCGCCTTCATACAGCGGCGGCGCAACCCGTACCGGCATATGGAAGATGTCCTCGCCCAGTTCGGCCATGCCCGGCATCAGCGATGCGCCGCCGGTCAGCACGATGCCCGAGGAGAGCAGTTCCTCGTAACCGCTGCGCCGCAGTTCGGCCACGACGAGATCGAAGATTTCCGAAACCCTCGGTTCGATGACATCGGCCAGCGTCTGGCGCGTCAGGAGCCGCGCCGGACGGTCGCCGACGCCGGGCACTTCGATCATTTCCTCGGGAGAAACCAGCGTGTGCATGGCAACGCCGCAACGAATCTTGAGTTCCTCGGCTTCGGCGGTCGGGGTGCGCAGGGTCATGGCGATGTCGTTGGTCACCAGATCGCCCGCCACCGGAATGACAGCGGTATGGCGAATCGCGCCTTGCGTGAAAACGGCCAGGTCGGCCGTACCGCCGCCGATGTCGACCATGCAGACGCCCAGTTCCTTTTCGTCCTCGGTCAGCACGGAATAGCTCGACGCCAGCGGTTGCAGGATCAGATCCATGACTTCGAGTCCGCAGCGGCGCACGCACTTGATGACGTTCTGCGCCGCCGACACCGCGCCGGTGACGATGTGCACCTTGACTTCGAGCTTGACGCCGCTCATGCCGATGGGTTCCCGCACCCCGCCCTGGCCGTCGATGATGAATTCCTGGGTGAGAATGTGCAGGATTTGCTGCTCCGCCGGAATCGGCATCGCGCGGGCGACTTCGATGACGCGCTCGACATCGAGCGGCATCACTTCCTTGTTCTTGATCGCCACCATGCCGTTGGAGTTGAAGCTCTTGATGTGGCTGCCCGCGATGCCGGTGTAGAGGTCGTGGATCTTGCAGGCGGCCATGAGTTCGACTTCTTGCACCACTCTCGATATCGCGTCGACGGTGGCTTCGATATTGACTACCACGCCGCGCTTGAGGCCGTTGGTCGGTTGCGTACCGATGCCGACGACGGACAGCCGCCCGTCCGGCCTGACCTCGGCCACCATACAAGTGACTTTGGAGGTGCCGATATCGAGGCCGACGATCAGATCCTTGTATTCCTTGCTCATTTCCTGTCAATTCCCGCCGTCTGTCGCGGCGCTGCCCTGTTTGTCCGTTAGCGTGAGTGCGAAGCCGTCGGGATAGCGCAGATCGGCGCGCACGACTTGCACGCCGAGTTTCTCCCGCAGCTGCGGCCAGGCCGCGACGAAGCGCGTCAACCGCGTATCCAGCGGCGTGCGCTCCCGTTCGCGTCCGAGCATGATCGTCAGGCCGCTGCCGAGCCACAACTGCCAGGCGCCGCGCGCCGACAAATCCAGCCTGACGAGTTTCGTCTGCAACGGTTCCAGCATTTCCGAATAGGCGGCATAACGCTCCAGCATGCTTGCCGCCGCCCCCTGCGGGCCGGAAAATTCCGGCATGTCGATATCGCTCGATGCGGCGAACACTTCACCCTGCCGGTTGATGAGGCGCACGTCGTCGCCGTTGCCCGCGTTTTTCCAGTAGGCGACGGCCTCGTGTTCCTCGATGCGCAGTTCAAGGGCGTCCGGCCACAGGCGGCGCACTTCGGCGCGCCGCACCCAGGGCAGCTTCTCGAAAGCGACGCGCACCTCGTCGAGCCGGGCCGTAAAGAAATTGCCGTGGATCGCGGTGCGGGCGACGTATTCGAGCTGTGCTTGCGTCACCTGCGCGGGCGGCGTTTCCAGGATCAGTTCGCGCAAAGGGAAAAGCGGGCGCGACAGCGCCCAGGTCACCAGCGCCCAGCCCAGGCCGATGGCGGCGAAAAGCAGCAGCACGTCCGAAACGAGGTCGAGCAGTTGCGGCCTGTGCCACAGGCCGGTATGCCGCTCCGGACGCGAACGCCGGGGGCGGACGATGGCGGCGGGGACGCTTTGCTCAGCCAAGGCGCGCTCCGGCGAGAATCTTCAGGCACAGCGCCTCGAACGAGAGGCCGGTCTGGCGCGCCGACATCGGCGCCAGCGAATGGGTGGTCATGCCCGGCGCGGTGTTGACTTCCAGGAAGTAATGTTTGCCCGCTTCGTCCATCAGGAAGTCTACCCGGCCCCAGTCCGCGCCCCCGAGCGCCTGGAACGCCTTGAGCGCCCCGGCCTGGATTTCGGCGGTTTTCGCCGCGGGCAGATCGGCCGGGCAGATGTAGCGGGTATCGTCGCGCAGGTATTTGGCTTCGTAATCGTAGAAAGCCGTGGCCGGCTCGATCTTGACGATGGGCAGGGTTTCGCCATTGAGCACCGCCACGGTGTATTCGCCGCCCATGACGCCTTTTTCCGCCATGATTAGCGAGCCGTGTTCGCGGGCGGAGAGAAAGGCGTCTTCCAGCTTTCCGGCTTCCGTGACCATGAAAACGCCGATGGAAGACCCCTCGCGCGCCGGTTTCACGAAAAGCGGCAGGCCCAGGCGTTTTTCCACCGCGGCGAAATCCGTGTCTTCGTCGAGCATCGCGTATTCCGGCACCGGCAACCCCGCCGCCTGCCAGATCAGTTTGGTGCGGAACTTGTCCATGCCGATCGCCGAAGCCATCACGCCGGGGCCGGTATAGGGAATGCCCATGATTTCCAGCGCGCCCTGGATCGCGCCGTTTTCGCCGTAGCCGCCGTGCAGGGCGATGAATACGCGCTCGAAGCTCTTGAGCGCATCGAGCGGTTCGTCGGCGGGGTCGAAAGCGTGCGCATCGACGCCCTGGGCGCGCAGCGCCGCCAGCACGCCCTTGCCGCTGTTCAGGGAAACCTCGCGTTCGCCGGAGACGCCGCCCATCAGCACCGCGACCTTGCCGAAATCCTGTTTTGTTTCACTCATGTCCGTCCATCCGGTATTGGTTCATCGATTGCTGATCTTTTGGGAAACGCCGCCGATGGAGCCTGCGCCCATCGTCAGGACCACGTCGCCATCGCGGGCGACTTCCAGTATCCGCGCCGGCATTTCGCCGATGTCTTCGACGAATATCGGTTCCACCTTGCCCGCCACCCGCAGGGCGCGCGCCAGCGTGCGCCCGTCGGCGGCGACGATGGGCGCTTCTCCCGCCGCGTATACGTCGGCGAGCAGCAGCGCCTCGACGCCGGAGAGCACTTTCACGAAGCCCTCGAAGCAGTCGCGGGTACGGGTATAGCGGTGCGGCTGGAAGGCGAGCACCAGCCGCCGTCCGGGAAACGCGCCGCGCGCCGCCGCCAGCGTCGCCGCCATTTCCGCCGGATGATGGCCGTAGTCGTCGACGAGGGTGAAATGTCCTCCGGATGGCAGGGCGATGTCGCCATGGCGCTGGAAACGCCGTCCCACGCCCTTGAATTCCGCCAGCGCCCTGACGATGGCCTCGTCCGGCGCCTGTACCTCGGTCGCTACGCCGATGGCGGCAAGCGCGTTCAGGACGTTGTGCCTGCCCGGCGCATTGAGTTCGATGGACAGGCGATCCGCCCCCCGGTCATGACGCCTGACCGCATCGAACAGCATGCGGCCCCCCTCGGCGCGGATGTTTTCGGCGCGGATGCCGGCGTTCGGCCCCAGCCCGTAGCGCACGACCTGTTTCGAGACGCGCGGCAGGATTTCCCGTACGTTCGGGTCGTCCTCGCACAGCACCGCGACGCCGTAGAAAGGCAGGCGGTTGAGGAACTCCGCGAAGGTCTGCTTCAGATGCTCGAAGTCATGCCCGTAGGTTTCCATGTGATCCGCGTCGATATTGGTAACGACCGAGATCACCGGATTCAGGTACAGGAAGGAGGCGTCCGATTCGTCCGCCTCGGCGACCAGGAAATCGCCTTTGCCCAGGCGGGCATTGGCGCCCGCCGCGTTCAGGCGTCCGCCGATCACGAAAGTGGGATCGAGGCCGGCTTCGCCCAGGATGCTGGCGACGAGGCTGGTCGTCGTGGTCTTGCCATGCGTGCCGGCGATGGCAATGCCTTGCTTGAGCCGCATCAACTCGGCGAGCATCTGCGCGCGCGGCACGATCGGCACGCCCGCCGCGCGGGCGGCTTCCACTTCCGGGTTGTCGGCCTTGACCGCGGTGGAGGCCACCACCGCATGCGCGTCCGCGATGTTTTCCGCCGCGTGACCGATGACGATGCGGATGCCTTGCGCCGCCAGCCGCTCGGTGATGGCGGATGCGGCGAGATCGGAGCCGGACACCCGGTAGCCCAGATTGGCGAGCACTTCGGCGATACCGCTCATGCCCGAGCCGCCGATGCCCACGAAATGGATGTTCTTGACCTTATGCCTCATGCCTTTTCCTTGCCCGCAAGTTCTTCGCAGGCTTTCGCCACGTCGGCGGCGGCGGACGGCTTTGCCAGCGCGCGGGCGTTTTCGGCCATGCGCAGGAGTTGGCCGCGCTCCAGGCCGTCCAGCATCGCCGCCAGTTTTTCGGGATTCAGTTCCGGTTGCGGCACGAGCCAGGCCGCCTCGCGCGAGGAAAGAAAATGCGCGTTGGCGGTTTGGTGATCGTCGACCGCATAGGGGAAGGGCACCAGTACGCTTGCCGCGCCCGCCGCCGTCAGTTCGGCGACGGTGAGCGCGCCCGCCCGGCACAGCACGATGTCGGCCTCGCCGTAAGCGCCTGCCATGTCGTCGATGAAGGGGCGCAGATCGCCCTCGACCCCGGCTTCGGCATAGGCGGCCCGCAGCGCGTCGATCTGCTTTTCGCCGGCCTGGTGGACGACCTCGGGGCGGCGCTCGCCGGGAATCCGCGCCAGCGCGCGCGGCACCGTGTCGTTGAGCGCCGCCGCGCCCAGGCTGCCGCCGACCACCAGCAGTTTCAAGCGTCCCGCGCGCCCGGCGAAACGTTCGGCGGGCGGGGGAAGGGCGACGATCCCGGCGCGCACCGGATTGCCCACCCATTGCGCCCGGGGCAAGGCGTCGGGAAAGCCCGTGAACACACGGGCGGCCATGCGGGCCAATACCTTGTTGGCCAGCCCGGCGATGGAATTCTGTTCGTGCAGGATCAGGGGCCGCCCCGAAAGCGCCGCCATCATCCCGGCGGGAAATGTAATGTAGCCGCCCAGGCCGACAACCACGTCCGGACGCACGCGAGACAGTATCCCCAGGGCTTTCCAGCACCCCGAAGCGAGGTTGAACGGCAGCAGCAGCTTGCGCGCGACGCCCTTGCCGCGCAGTGCGCCGAAGCGCAGCCATTCCGTCCGGTAACCTCGCGCGGGCACCAGGCGCGCTTCCATGCCGTCGGGGTTGCCGAGCCAGACCGCCTCCCAACCGCGCTCGCGCAGATATTCGGCAATGGCGATGCCGGGGAAGATGTGCCCGCCTGTGCCGCCGGCCATGATGAGCGCCGTTTTCATGCTTTCCCTCCCCGCTTCAGCATCCGCACCTCCCAATCGATGCGCAAGAGGATGCTGAGCGCCAGGCAGTTGGCAAGCAGGCCGGAGCCGCCGTAGCTCATCAGCGGCAGGGTCAGTCCCTTGGTCGGCAGCAGGCCCATGTTGACGCCCATGCCGATGAAAGCTTGTGTGCCGATCCACAAGCCGATCGCCTGTGCCACCAATCCCGAAAAATAGCGTTCCAGCTGGATCGCCTCGCGTCCGATGACGAAGGCGCGCTGCACCAGGATCGCAAAAAGCGCGACGACGGCCAGCACACCGGCAAAGCCGAGTTCTTCGGCGATCACCGCGAGCAGGAAATCGGTGTGCGACTCGGGAAGATAGAAAAGTTTCTCGATGCTGCCGCCGAGGCCCACCCCGAACCATTCGCCGCGCCCGAAGGCGATCAGCGCGTGCGTGAGTTGGTAGCCCTCGCCGAAAGGATCGGCCCAGGGGTCCATGAAGCCGAAGATGCGGTCGCGCCGGTACGGGGAAATCCAGATCAGCAGGACGAAACCGATCAGCGCCGCGATGCCCAACAGGGTGAACACGCGCAGGCCGACGCCGCCGAGGAAAAGCACCCCGAACGCGATGGTGACGACCACGACGAAAGCGCCGAAATCCGGCTCGAACAAGAGCAGGCAGCCCACGAACAGGATCACGCCCATCATCGGCATGAAACCCTTCTTGAAACTCGCCATGACATCGAGCTTGCGCACCGTATAATCGGCGGCGTAGATCGCCACGAAAAGCTTCATCAGTTCGGAAGCCTGCACATTGACCGGCCCCAGTTGCAGCCAGCGCCGCGCGCCGCCGACCTTGTGGCCGACGCCGGGAATCAGCGTCACCGCCAGCAAGGCGACCCCGCACAGGAACAGCCAGGGCGCCATGCGCTGCCACTGCACCATCGGAATGCGGAAAGCGACCAGTCCCGTCACCAGCCCCGCGATCAGGTACAGCACATGCCGGATCAGGAAGTAATCGGACTGATAGCCGGTGTAGTGGCTGCCCTCGGCGGTGGCGATCGACGCCGAATAGACCATGACCCCCCCGAACACGAGCAGGATCGTCGCCGACCAGCTCAAGGCCGGGTCGAGTTCGCTCACGGACGCCTGCGGTTTGACCAGCCGTCCGACCGTGCGCGCGGCGATCTTGCCATCGCGCTCGCCGGACGCGGAGAACAGGTTTTGCCACAGGGCGGCGGCAAGCCTCATCGTCCGTCTCCCGGCAAGGCGCGCACCGTTTCGGCAAAAACTTCGGCGCGGTGGGCGTAGTCGCGGAACATGTCCCAGCTCGCGCAGGCGGGCGACAGCAACACGCAATCGCCCGCGCGCGCCTCCACGGCAAGCCAGCGCACCGCCGCGTCGAGACTGGGAAAAAATTCCATGGGTATGCCGCAGCCGGCGATGGCGGCGGCGATGGCCGGGCCGTCCCGGCCAATCAGCGCGACAGCCCGGCCATGCGCTTTGAGCGCGGTCTTCAGCGGCGAAAAGTCCTGTCCCTTGCCATCGCCGCCGAGAACGACGGCGACAGGCCGGCCCATGCCTTCGATGGCGGCGAGCGTCGCGCCGACATTGGTGCCCTTGGAATCGTCGACATACAGTACGCCGCCGATTTCCGCGACGGGTTCGACGCGATGGGGCAGTCCCCTGAAAGTGCCGAGCGCGGGCAGCGCCCGTTCGGCGCTCACGCCGATGGCATTGCACAGGGCCAGCGCCGCCATGACGTTGGCGGCATTGTGCAGCCCTTTGAGCGGCAGTTCGCCGAGACCGATCAAACGGGTCTTGCCGAAATGGATGGCGTCCCGCTCGATGCCGTAATGCCCGGCGCGCGGCGCGGGGCCGAGGCCGAAAGTCACCCTGCCGGGGCCGCGGCCCCCCAGGCCCAGGCTGCGGCCGTCGTCGCGGTTGAGCACGCGCACGGTAGCGGGATGCTGGAAGATGCGCGCCTTGGCCTGGGCGTATTCGTCCATGGAACCGTGGCGGTCGAGATGGTCTTCACTCACGTTCAGCACCGTCGCGGCATGCGCCGCCAGCCGGTGCGTGACTTCCAGCTGGAAACTCGACAATTCCAGCACCCAGGCTTGCGGCAGCCTGCCTGCGTCGAGCGCCGTCATCAACGCATCGAGCAGCGAGGGCGAGATATTGCCGCAAGCAACGGCCGGAACGCCCGCGCCATTCAGGAGATGCGCGGTCAGGGCCGTGGTCGTGGTCTTGCCGTTGCTGCCGGTGATCGCCAGCACTTTCGCCTCCGGCATCTGCCCGGCGATCGCATCGGCGAACAGATCGACTTCGGAGACGACCGGCGCTTTTCCGGCGGCGATGGCGGCGGCCAACGCCGGCGTCGTCACGGGCACGCCGGGCGACAGGGCGAGATAATCGGCTTCCGCGAACGTTTCGGCCCGGAACGGCCCGGCAAGGACTTCGATATCCGGGGCCGCGGCGGCCAGCGCCGCGCGATTGGGCGGTTCTTCCCGGCTGTCGGCGACGCGCACGAAAGCGCCCCTGGCATGCAGCCATTTCGCCATCGCCAGCCCGGATTTGCCCAGGCCCGCCACGAGGAAGCGTTTGCGCGCCAATTCCATATTCATCTCAGCTTCAGCGTCGAAAGGCCGAAAAGCACCAGCATGATGGTGATGATCCAGAAACGCACCACCACTTGCGTTTCTTTCCAGCCGCTTTGCTCGAAGTGGTGATGCAGCGGCGCCATGAGCAGGATGCGCCGTCCTTGTCCATACTTTTTCTTGGTGTATTTGAACCAACTCACCTGCACCATGACCGAGAGCGTTTCGGCGACGAACAGCCCGCCCATGATGAAAAGCACGATCTCCTGACGCACAATCACGGCCACGCAGCCGAGAGCCGCGCCCAGCGCGAGCGCCCCGACATCGCCCATGAAAACTTCCGCCGGATAGGCGTTGAACCACAGGAAGCCGAGTCCCGCCCCGGCGATGGCGCCGAGCACGATGCACAACTCGCCCGCGCCGGGCACGTAGGGAACCAGCAAATACTTGGAGAATTCGACATTGCCGCTTACGTAGGCAAAGATGCAGAAAGCGCCGGAAACCATCACCGTCGGCATGATGGCGAGGCCGTCCAGCCCGTCGGTGAGGTTGATTGCGTTGGAGGTGCCGACGATGACGAGATAGGTGAGCGCGACGAATCCGACGATGCCGAGAGGATAGACGATGCTTTTGAAGAAGGGCACGATGAATTGCGTCGTTTGCACCGGATCGTCGGCGGAAAAGGCGAGAAAGAGCGCGGCTCCGATGCCGAGCACCGATTGCCAGAAGAACTTCCAGCGCGCCGCGAGGCCGTTCGGATCGCGGTAGACGACTTTTTTCCAGTCGTCGTACCAGCCGACGATGCCGAAGCCGAGCGTGACCACGAGCACCGTCCAGACATAGCGGTTGGAAAGATCGCTCCACAGGAACGTAGTGACCGCCACCGCGATCAGGATCAGGATGCCGCCCATCGTGGGCGTGCCCGATTTGGCCAGATGCGTCTGCGGCCCGTCGGTACGCACCGCCTGGCCGATTTTCTTCGCCGCCAGCCAGCGGATCACAGTCGGCCCGACAGCGAGCGAGAAAAAAAGCGCCGTCATCGCCGACAACACCGTGCGCAACGTAATGTAGTTGAGCACACTGAAGCCGCGAACGTGCTGGGCGATCCATTGTGAGAGTGCGAGCAGCATCAGTCAGACATCTCCGGAGGTATCCGGCGGCGGCGCGGCAAGCGCGTCCGCTACCCTTTCCATGCGCATGAAGCGCGAACCTTTCACCAGCACGGTGGTATTGGCGTCGAGCCTGGGCGCCAGCGCCGCCGCAAGGGCGTCGGGCGAACCGAAGCGCCGTCCGCCCTCGCCGAAATTGCGCACGGCCACGCCGCTCATGGCGCCGAGCGTATACAGGCCGCCGATTCCCTTGCTTTTCGCATAACCGCCGATTTCGTCGTGCGCCTGTGCGCTGGTTTCGCCCACTTCGCCCATGTCGCCGAGAACGAGAAAAGTCTGGCCGGGCATGGCGGCGAGCACATCGATTGCGGCGCGTACCGAATCCGGATTGGCGTTGTAACTGTCATCCAGGATCAGCGCCCCCTTCGGCCCCGTCCTCCGTTGCAGGCGGCCATGGGCGCCGCCGTAGCCGCTGAGTCCCGCCGCCACGGTCGCAAGCGGCACGCCCGCGGCCAGGCAGGCGGCGGCGGCGGCCAGCGCATTGAGGACGTTATGCACACCCGGTACCCGCAAATCGAAATCGGCCTCGCCCCAGTCCAGCGTTTCGATGTGAAGCTTCGCCCCCAGTCCGTGCAGCGTATAGCGTCCCTTCACCTCCGTTTGGCGGCGTATGCCGAAACCGAAGCTGAACCACCTATGGCCCGCCAGGGCCAGGAGCAAGTCGGAGATGTGCGGATCCTCGGCATTGACGATGGCGATGCCTTCATCGCCGAGGCCGTCGTAGATATGGCCCTTTTCCCTTGCGACCTCGGCCAGCGTGCCCAGTCCTTCGAGGTGGGCGCGCTGGACGTTGTTCACCAGCGCCACCGTCGGGCGCGCAAGCCCGGTCAGGTAAGTGATCTCGCCGGGATGGTTCATCCCCATCTCGATCACTGCCGCCTTGTGCCCGGCGCGCAGGCCGAGCAGCGTCAGCGGCAGGCCGATGTCGTTGTTGAAATTGCCTTGGGTGGCGAGCGCCGCGTCGTCGCGTCCGGCCCAGACGCGCAAGACCGCGGCGATCATTTCCTTGACCGTGGTCTTGCCGTTGCTGCCGGTCACGCCGATGACCGGAATATCGTAGCGGGCGCGCCAGCCCGCCGCCAGCCCGCCCAGCGCGAGACGGGTATCGTCGACGACGAGCCAGGCCGCTTCGCCTCGCGGATGCTCCGCCGCCCAGCGCGCATCGACCATCACCGCCGCCGCGCCGCCCGCCAGCGCGGCCTCGACGAAATCGTGTCCATCGTAACGGTCGCCGCGCAAGGCGACGAACAACTGTCCGGAGGCGATGGCGCGGCTGTCCGTGCCCACGGCGTCGAAACGGACATCGCCCAGCGCGCGCGCCTCGCGCGCGGCAAGCAATCCGGCGGCCTCGGCCAGCGTCATCATGAGTTCATTGCCTCCCGCCATGCCGCGAGCGCCTGCCCGGCCTGGTCGATATCCGAAAACGGCAGTCTTTCCCCGTGGATTTCCTGATAGGACTCATGCCCTTTCCCGGCAATGAGCACGACATCTTCCGCCCCGGCGTCGCACACCGCCGCGCGGATTGCCGCCGCGCGCTCGATGACGATTTCGGCCTGCGGCCCCGCGCCCGCGAGAATGCCGGCGATGATGCGCTGCGGCTCCTCGTTGCGCGGATTGTCGCTGGTGACGATCGTGCGGTCGGCGAGCCTCCTGGCGATCTCGCCCATTTGCGGGCGCTTGCCCGCATCGCGGTCGCCGCCGCAGCCGAAGACGCAAATCAGGCGGCCATCGCGCGAACGCGCAGCGTCGCGCGCGGCATCGAGCACCTTGGCAAGCGCATCGGGAGTGTGGGCGTAATCGACGATCACGAGCGGCTCGTCCTCGCCGCCCGCGAGTTGCATCCTGCCCGGCGGCGGCGTCAACGTTCGCGCCGCCCGCAACGCATCGTCCAGCGCCGCGCCGCGCCCAAGCAAAGCGCCGATTACCGCGAGCAAGTTGGAAATGTTGAAAGCGCCGGCCATGCGGACATCCAGCGTCTCCCGCCGCCCTTCCCATGCCGCCTCGAATTCGATCCCCATGGAACCGGCGCGCAGATTCTCTCCGGTAAGCGTCCGCGCACCCGACAGGGCGGGACGCGCCGCGGCCAGGGTATAGCCTATCGTCTTGACGCCGCGCGCCGCCAGGCGCCTTGCGATATCGAATCCGAAATCGTCATCGAGGTTTATTACCGTGGCATCGAGGCCGGGCATGCCGAAAAACCGCGCCTTGGCCGCGCCATACGCTTCCATCGACCCATGATAATCAATGTGGTCGCGCGTAAGATTGGTGAAGATCGCCGACTTGAACCGCGCGCCGTTTACCCGCGCCTGATCCAGGCCGATCGACGAGACTTCCATGACCGCCGCCTGCGCGCCGTCATGGACGAAGCCCGCGAACAGGCGATGCAGGTCGAGCGCATCCGGCGTGGTATTGCATCCGGCGGCGAGCGCATCCGGAAAGCCGTTGCCCAGCGTGCCGATCACGCCGCAATGTACGCCGAGCGTTTCGAGCGCGCGCGCGAGCCATTGACTGACCGTAGTCTTGCCGTTGGTGCCCGTCACGCCGGCCAGCCACAGTTTCTCCGAAGGATGTCCGTAAATTTCGTGCGCCAGATGTCCGGCCAGCGCGCGCAAGCCTTCGACGGCGAACACGGGCCGATCCGCCGCGGGCAGGGAAAACCCGTCGCCGCTCTCGTGGAGCACGGCCACGGCGCCGCGCGAGAGGGCGCTGTCGATATAACGCCGTCCATCGTTCGCCGCGCCCGGCCAGGCGACGAACACATCGCCCGCACCGATGCGGCGCGAGTCGGCGCTGATGCCGCGCGGTTTTATCCCGGTGCCGGCAAGCAGGGCGAGAACGTCGGCGGCGCGCATCACATGTCACCCGCGGACTGGCCGCGCGCCGCGTTTTCCGGCGTCATCGCGGTCAGCTGCAAGGGCGCCAGCGGCGCATCGGGCGCGACGCCGAGCGAGCGCAGCGAGCCTTCGGCCACCTGCGCGAACACCGGGGCGGCCACCATGCCGCCGAAATGCTGGTCGGCCGAAGGTTCGTCGATCATCACCGCCACGACCAGTCTCGGATTCGATGCCGGCGCAAGACCGACAAAGGACGACACATACCGGTTCACATATCGTCCGCCCTCGATCTTGTTGGCGGTGCCGGTCTTGCCCGCCACCCGGTAGCCCGTGACGCGCGCCCGGGTGGCGGTGCCGCCCGGATTGACGACCGTTTCCATCATCCGGCGCACTTCCCGCGCCACCTGCGGCGAAAAAACGCGCGTTCCTCGCGGCGGAGTTTCGACGCGGGTCAGCGACAGCGGCAGCAATTCGCCGTCGCGGGCAAAGGCAAGGTAAGCGCGCGCAATCTGGATCAAGGTCGCGGAAATGCCGTGGCCATAAGATATCGTCGCCTGTTCGATCGGCTTCCAGTCCTGCGCCGGACGCAGATTGCCGCTCGCCTCGCCCGGAAAACCGAGTTGGAGCGGCGAACCGAAACCCAGCCGGGCGTAGAAATCCCGCATGAATTCCGGATCGAATTCCAGCGCCATCCGGGCTGCGCCGATGTTGGACGATTTCTGGATGACCTCGGCCACGGTGAGCGTGCGATAAGGGTGTGTATCGTGGATCGTGCGGTTGCCGACGGTGAAATGCCCGGCATGGGTGTCGATCGGCGTCGTCGCCCGGAACTTGCCGCTTTCGAGCGCCATGGCGGCGACAAAAGGCTTCATGATCGAACCCGGCTCGAATGCATCGGTAAACACGCGATTGCGCAACTGCGCGCCGGTGAGATGGGCGCGGTTGTTGGGATTGAAAGTCGGCGCATTGACCAGCGCCAGCACTTCCCCGGTCTGCACGTCGAGCACCACCACCGAACCCGCCTTGGCATTGTGCCGCCGCACCGCCTCGCGCAAGGCCGTGTAGGCAAGGTACTGCATGCCGGCATCCATCGCCAGCACCACATCCTTGCCGTCGCGCGGCGGACGGATGGGCTTGACATCCTCCACCACCTGTCCGCGCCTGTCCTTGACGACCCGCTTCGTCCCCGCCTGTCCCGCGAGTACATTCTCGAACGTCAGTTCGATGCCTTCCTGTCCGCGATCCTCGACGCCGGTGAAGCCGAGCATGTGCGCCATGACCTCGCCGCTCGGATAAAAACGGCGGAACTCGTTCTGCTGATGGATGCCGGGCAAACCGAGCGCCGCGATCTTCCCGGCAAGCTCGGGCGAAACCTGGCGCTTGAGAAAAACGAAATCGCGTCCGGCGGTAAAGCGGGCATTGAGATCGGCAACATCCATTTCGAGCAATTGCGCCAATTGCCGCAACTGCCCCGGCTCAAGCTGGCTGGCGTCGGACGGAATCGCCCAGACCGAATGCACCGGCGTACTGACGGCCAGCATATTGCCGTTACGGTCGGCGATGCGCCCGCGCGTGGCCGGCATATCGAGCACTCGCGCATAGCGCGATTCGCCCCTGGCCTGGAGAAACTCATTGCGGACGCCTTGCAGATACAGCGAACGCCCCAGCAGCGCGGCCATGCCCGCGAGCAGCGCGAGCAACACCAGCCGGGCGCGCCACCGCGGCAAACCGAGCTGGAGCAGCGGATTGTGGTTGAAAGTGACGACGGCCTTCCGCGCCCGCGTCATGACCTGTCCTCCAGCGCGACGATCTGGCCGGGCCGCGGCGGCGACATGTCCAGCTTCTCGCGCGCGATTTCCTCGACCCGGCGATGATCGGCCAGGGAGCTTTGCTCGATTTGCAACCGGCCCCATTCCACATCCAGGCTTCGCGCGCGGTTCTGCTCATGCTCAAAAGCGTTGTGCAGCTTGCGGGTTTCGTGTTGCGAAGCAATCACCCCCAAGGCGCTGGCCGCGGCGAGCACGATGAGCAAGGCGGCGAGGAAAGCATCGAAACGGATCATGCCGCCAACCCTCCCAGCCGTTCGGCGACCCGCATCACCGCGCTGCGCGCGCGCGGATTCGCCGCCGTCTCGCTCGCGCCGGGCCGCCGCGCCCGCCCGACCAGGGCCAGCCTCGGCGGCGGCAACTCCGCCGCGCGCACGGGCAAGCGCGCCGGCAATTGCGGCGGACGCGCCTCGTTGCGCATGAAACGCTTGACGATGCGATCTTCGAGCGAATGAAAACTGATCACCACCAACCGTCCCCCGGCGCGCAGGCGCTCCACGCAGACCGGCAACACCTGGGACAACTCCTCTAATTCCTGATTAATGAAAATCCGTAGAGCCTGGAAGCTGCGCGTCGCCGGGTGTTGCCCCGGCTCGCGTGTACGCACCGCCTGTTCCACGATCGCGGCAAGTTGTCCCGTGGTCGCAATAGCGCCCCTTGTCCGAGCAGTTGCAATCGCCTTTGCAATCGCATGAGCAAACCGTTCTTCCCCATACTCCCTGAGTACCTCCGCGATCTGGCTGGCGGAAGCTTCCGCCAGCCATTGCGCCGCGGTCTGGCCGCGGCTGGAATCCATGCGCATGTCGAGCGGCGCATCGAACCTGAAACTCATTCCCCTCGCCGCCTCATCGAGCTGCGGCGAGGACGCCCCGAGATCGAGCAGCACGCCGTCGACCCCGTCCACCCCGAGGCGGTCCAGCACGCCGGCCAGGCTGCTGAACGGCGCATGGACGAGCGTGAAGCGGGCATCGCCGATGGCGCTTCCGGCAGCGATTGCCTGCGGGTCGCGGTCGAGCGCGACGAGCCTGCCCGTCACGCCCAGTCTCGAGAGCGCCTCCAAACTGTGCCCCCCCCGGCCGAATGTGCCGTCGACATAAACCCCCCCGTCCTTGATCGCCAAGGCGTCGACCGCTTCCCGGAGCAGGACGGTGATATGCATGACCGCCCGCTCACAAGACGAGATTCTCGAAGCCGGGCGGCACGGCCCCCGACATGGTCTGCAATTGCCGTTGCCAGCCCGCGTCGGACCACAATTCAAAATACGTCAACTGCCCGACCAGCCAGACTTGCTTTTCAAGCCCGGCGTATTGCCGTTGCGACGGTGCGATCAACACCCGGCCCGCGTTGTCGAGCGTTTCATCTTGGGCATAGCCGACGAACAACCGCTTCCATGACGCCGAACCGGGATCGAGACTGGGCATGCGCCGGATCTGGTCGCGGAGCGGCTCCCAGTCCGGCGCGGAGTAGATGAGCAGGCAGCCGTGGGGATGGGCAGTGATGACCACTTTCCCATCTTCCAGAGCATCCCGATACTTGGCCGGGATCGCAAGGCGTCCCTTGGCATCGAGATTAAGCGCTGTGGTTCCCTGGACATCCCGGAGCATCGTTCCCCCAGCCCACGCTTGGCGCACTTCACGCCACTAAAACCCACACAAACCCCCACACAAGCCTCAATTGTCGAACATTCTGAAAAAAAAAGAAATTATTTTTTTATCGCAACCGGCTGTCCCGAATAGCGATTCTCAAGACAATGCATTTAAAATCAAGGGAAATCTATGTATATATTCATAAATAGCATGAACTTTCAACGATGCCATGCGGCCGGTGGAGAAAAGTGGGACAAATTCACAAGGCGCGCCGAAAATACCCATCTTCCGGGCTGAAAGCGATGGAATGCGTCGAGACATCCCCTCGCGCCGCGCCGTTGCTGGGCAAGAAGCGGAAAACCGGAGAAGAACGGGAGAATGCGCCGCCGGAGAAAAGGAGAAACACGGCGGGCGAAGCGGGAAGTTCGCCGATAAGCCGGGTTCTGTCGAATGTCCCGAAGGACACCGGGCAATCATTCATCTTGGCGCCGCGTTGCCGCGGCGCTCCAGCAGCCTACCCGGGAGCGGCGCGAGCCACGCCATGCCCCCCTATTTGGCCTTGCCCCGGATGGGGTTTGCCGTGCCGGGACTGTCGCCAGTCCCGCGGTGGGCTCTTACCCCGCCATTTCACCCTTGCCTGATCCCGCGTTGCGCGGGCCATCGGCGGTTTGTTTTCTGTTGCACTTTCCGTCGCCTCGCGACGCCCGGCCGTTAGCCGGCATCCTGCTCTGCGGGGCCCGGACTTTCCTCCGCGCAACCCGCGCGCGGCGACT
Organism: Azoarcus sp.; assembly: GCA_031265765.1. GTDB lineage: Bacteria > Pseudomonadota > Gammaproteobacteria > Burkholderiales > Rhodocyclaceae > WRNU01. Next base: position 42,216 of record JAISCE010000021.1, on the reverse strand, counting down.
GCCTGGCGAACTTCCCGCGGCGGATTATAGCCTTCACGGGCGAAGCAGCGCGTTCGGTTCCGCCCTGCCAGGGCGTTTCGCTTTCGACATTCTTGAGTCTTGCCAGTCCTCGAAAACGTAGCGGCCGCCCGCTTTTGAAATCGGCATCCATTCGGGTCAGCCCGTCCAGCGCCCGCCCGAAACGCGCTCGATGCCGGCCAGGTCGGGCCAGGAGGCGATGCCGGTGAAACCGGCGTTGGCCAGGAGACCGCGCACGGCGGCGGATTGATCGTGGCCGTGTTCCATGAACAGCCAGCCGCCGCTTTCGAGGCGGCGGCCCGCGCCGGCGACGATGTGCGCGAGATCGGCGAGGCCGTTTTCCCCGGCGGCCAGCGCCGCGCGCGGCTCGAAACGCAGGTCGCCCAGCGCGAGGTGCGGATCGCCTTCGGCGATATAGGGCGGATTGGCGACGATGAGCCGGTAGCGTTCGCCGTCCAGCGTCGCGTACCAGTCGCCATGCAGGAAGGAGACTTTCGCGCCCAGTCGCGCGGCGTTGGATTTCGCCACTTCCAGGGCTTCGCGCGACCGGTCGAGCGCGGTGATTTCGGCGCGATCCAGTTCCAGCGCCAGCGTAACCGCCAGCACGCCGGAACCCGTGCCGAGATCGAGCGTTTTCAGGCGCGGTTCGGCGGCGAAACGGGACAAGGCCCGTTCGATGAGCAATTCGGTTTCCGGGCGCGGAATCAGTACGTCCGGGGTGACGAGAAAATCGCGTCCATAGAATTCGCGCAGGCCGGTGAGATAGGCCGCCGGCTCGCCCGCCGCGCGCCGTTCGACGAGACGGCGAAAGCTTTCCCACTCCCCGGCGGGGAGGGCTTCTTCGGGCCAGGCGGCGAGGTGCGCGGCCTGGCAGCGGTGAACGTGGCGCAACAGCAGGCGCGCTTCCGGGGGAGCGATGCGTTTTCTCGCCCAGGCCAGCGCGCCGGCCAGGTCGGTTGCCGCGCTCATGCTTCTTCCGTCAGCGCCGCCAGTTGTCCGGTCTGGTGTTCGAGCGCCAGGGCGGCAAGGATGTCGTCGAGTTCGCCGTCCAGCACTGCGTCGAGCCGGTAGAGCGTGAGGTCGATGCGATGGTCGGTCAGCCGCCCTTGCGGGAAGTTGTATGTGCGGATGCGCTCGGAGCGGTCGCCGCTGCCGATCAGGCTGCGCCGCGCGGCGGCTTCGCGCGTCTGGCGTTCGCGTATGCGTGCGTCGTGCAGCCGGGCGGCCAGCACCGCGAGCGCCCGCGCCTTGTTGCTGTGTTGGCTGCGTTCGGCCTGGCATTCCACGACGAGTCCCGTCGGCAGGTGGGTGATGCGCACGGCGGAGTCGGTCTTGTTGATGTGCTGCCCGCCCGCGCCGGAGGCGCGGAAGGTGTCGATGCGCAGGTCGGCGGGGTTGATTTCGAGTGCTTCCAGTTCGTCCGCTTCGGGCATGACCGCGACCGTGCAGGCCGAGGTGTGGATCCGCCCCTGGGTTTCGGTGACGGGGATGCGCTGCACGCGATGGCCGCCGGACTCGAATTTCAACCGCGACCATGCGTCCGCGCCCGCGATGCGGACGATGACTTCGCGGTAGCCGCCGAGACCGGATTCGCTGGCGGAGACGATTTCGACTTTCCAGCGCCGGCGTTCGGCGTAGCGGGTGTACATCCGCAGCAGGTCGGCGGCGAAAAGCGCCGCTTCTTCGCCGCCCGCGCCCGCGCGGATTTCGAGGAAGATGTTGCGCTCGTCGTCGGGGTCGCGCGGCAGCAGCGCGCGTTGCAGGGCGTCTTCGAGTTCGGCGCAGCGCGCTTGGCCCGAGGCGAGTTCGGTCTCGGCCAGTTCGCGCATGTCGGGGTCTGCGATGAGTTCGCGGGCGGCGAGGCAATCGGCCTCGCGGCGGCGCCATTCGCGGTAGAGCGCCGCCGCCGGCTCGATTTCGGCCCGTTCGCGCGAGAGTTCGCGGTAGCGGTTCATGTTGCGAGCGGCTTCTTCGCCGCCCAGTTCGAGGTCGATTTCGACGAGGCGGTCGGCAAGGCGGTCGAGCTTGCCGCGGATACCGGGTTTCATCGGAAGCGGTCGGAAAGATTGAACAATTGCCGGACGATGCGCCCGGCTTCGGCGCGGTTTTCGTCTTCGGCCCGGCTGAGGTAGCGCGTCGGCCCGTGCATCAGTTTGTTGGCAAGGCCGTGCGAGAGCGCCTCGAGTACATGGCCGGGGTCGCCGCCGCGCGCGAGCAGCTTCAGGGCGCGCTCCAGTTCGGCCTCGCGCACCGATTCGGCATATCGGCGCAGGGCGCGGATCGCGGGCACCGCGTCGCGCGCCTGCATCCAGTGCAGGAAGCCGTCCACATGGCCGTCGATGATGTCTTCGGCTTCCACCACCGCCTGCTGGCGCGATTCCAGCCCGGTTTCGACCACTTGGGCGAGATCGTCGATGGTATAGAGAAAAACGTCGTCGAGTCCGAGCACTTCGGGTTCGATGTCGCGCGGCACGGCAAGGTCGACCATTACCATGGGCCGGTGCCTGCGCGCCTTTACCGCGCGCTCGGCCATCCCAAGCCCGACGATGGGCAGGGGCGAGGCCGTACAGGAGACGACGATGTCGAATTTCGGCAGCGCCTCGGCGAGGGCTTCCATGCCCAGGGTCTGCACGCCGAACCGTTCGGCCAGCGTATGGGCGCGCGCGCCGGTACGGTTGGCGATGGTGATGGAACGCGGTTTTTCTCCGGCGAAATGCGCTACGCACAATTCGATCATTTCGCCCGCGCCGATGAAAAGGACGTGCTGGTCGCCGATGCGCTCGAAAACGCGCTCCGCCAGATGCACGGCCGCCGCTGCCATCGATACGATGTTGGCGCCGATCGCGGTGGTCGAGCGCACTTCTTTCGCCGCCGCAAAGGCGCTCTGGAAAAGCCTGTGCAGCAAGGCGCCGAGGGTGCCCGCTTCTTCGGCCTTGTGCACCGCGTCTTTCACTTGCCCGAGGATTTGCGGTTCGCCCAGCACCATCGAATCCAGCCCGCTCGCTACCCGGAAGACGTGGCGCACAGCTTCGCGTTCCGGATGCGAATAGAGGTAAGGCGAGATGTCGTCGGGCGGCAGGCGGTGGAAGCGCGCCAGCCAATCCGCCGCGTATTGCGGCGCGTCGGAGGCGAAATAGAGTTCGGTGCGATTGCAGGTCGATAGGATCGCCGCCTCGCGCACCGCCGGACCGTCCGTCAGGTCGCGCAGGGCGCGGTCCAGGCAGCCGGACGCGAACGCCACTTGTTCGCGGATGGCGAGCGGCGCGGTATGGTGGTTCAGGCCCAGGGCGTAGAGCTGCATGCGGAGTGGCATTGGAAGTCGGGCGGCGGAAACCGGGCGGTGCAAGGCCGGGCAGCCCGCCAGAAACCGTCCCGACGGCCCGAAGCGGCAATCTTATCATGGGCGCCGGACGACATCGCGGGCCGATGCGGCGGCGGCGGGGCTATTGCGCGCCTGTCCGCGCTTTTTCCCGTTTCCCCTTGCCGCCGATGAAGAAGGTGTAATAGAGGTCGAGCGCGTTGTCGGTGCCGCCGCGTGCGACCAGCGATAGGCGGCGATCGAGGCGATAGGTGAGTTTCACCAGCGATTCCACGCCGGTCAGGCTTTGCTCGAAAGACAGGACAAGGTCGTTCGTGAGCCGCTTGCCCACCGCGACCACGTCGCCGCTCGTCACTGGGGCGGCGCCGACGCTCGATCCGCCGCCCACGACTTTACTGGCGGCGCTGCGGCGGCGGCTGTTCAGGTCGCCTTGGCCGATCGTGAAGCTGTCGATGCCCAGTCCTCGCGCCAGTTCTTCCGTCATTCCGCCGCCCGCGCCGCCGAACAGCGCCTGCGCCGCGGGCGCGAGCAGGGCGAGATCGGCTCCGGCGGCGTCGGGCGCACGACCGAGCACGAGCCACGAGAGTTTTTCCGGATCGGGCACGGCGGGTTCGGAGACGAGTCTGATTTGCGGGTGGCGGGCGTCGCCGGTGATCGCCACGCCGGCGTCGACTTCCATGCCGCGCCGCATGGCAACGATGTTCAGCCCCGGATTGTCCAGATCGCCCTGGAAGGTGATCGCGCCGCGCTCGATGGCCAGGCGTTGGCCATAGCCGCGATAGCTGCCGTCGACGGTGCGGATCGCGCCCAGCGCCCTGGGCGGGCCGGAAGGGATCAGTTGCAGTTCCAGCCCGCCCGCCAGCCGGGCGTCGACGCCGAATGCGTCGAGGTAGAGCGCGCGCCCAGGATCGAGCGAGATTTTTCCCGTGACGGCGATGGGACCGTCCGCCGCCTGCGCCGCGCCCGTTTCGCTTTCCGGCGCGTCCGCGCGGCGCACGACGACATCGTCGCCGAGACTGGGCGGCGGGGTTTCGTCGATTTCGATGTAACCGGCGTCGGCGAGCAGGCGGGCGTCGATGTCGAGCGTCTTGCCTTGCAGCGTCGCCCGGCCTTGCCCGGACATGAGCAGCCAGCGGTCGGCGCGCTGCAAGAGCGGCAGCCGCTCGGCAGTGAATTCAAATAGCCCGCGCAGCGCGTTCCCTTCGTCCGGCGAGTCCGGCGGATTCAGGGCGATGTCTCCCGTTATCCGCAGATGGCCGGGCGTGGCGGTGAGTTCGTCGATGGGCAGGCGTTTGTCGCGGGGCTTGACCCGGTTGGCCGACTCGAATGCCAGCCGCGCCAGATGCAGGCTTTGGCGGCCGCCGCGGTGGATGAAACCGGCTTCCAGGTCGCCGCCCGCGAGAATCAGCCCCCAGTCGATGAACGCGAGTTGCAGGGCGCGGCCCCGGATGTCGCCTCGCAAATCCGGCGTCGCCGGCGTGCCGGAAAGGGTGAGGTCGGCGGCGAGCGCGCCGCCGGTTTCGACGTTTTCGCGCAGCAGGCGGCCAAGCCAGGCAAGCGAGGGCATGGCGAGATGGGCCGCGCCCGCGAGCGGGGCCTGCGGCTTCAGCCGCCAGCCTTGTCCGGCGCGTTCGATGTCCGCTTCGAGCGATACGCCGAGTTCGCCCGCTTCGCGTCCCTGCGCGGCGAGCGCCAGCGTCAGTTTGCGGTTGTGCGCGAAAAGATAGGCTTCGAGCCGCTCCAGTCCGAGCCGGGTGGCGATTTCGCCTTGCACCGGGATGTCGCCCGATTCGCGGAACAGCCGCGCTTCGCCTTCGATGCTCTCGCCGAGGCGTAGATCCCAGGCAGCCCCAAGCGTCAGCGGGTCGCGCAGTTTACGGTTCTGCCCCGGAAGCATCGTCATCGCCAGTCCGTTCGATTTGCCGCGCAGGATGGCTTCGCCGTTTTTCCAGCGGGTTTCGGCAAGGTGGAGGCTGCCTTGTCCGCCGATGTCGAATCCGGCTTCGACAAGATGGCATTCTTCCGGACCGATTTCCAGCGCCGCCGGGGCGCGCAGGCGCAGGGGCCAGCGTCCTTCGTTCGTCAGGGCGAGAAGCTGGCCGCGCCAGTGAACCGCATCCAGGCCGCCATCCAGCGCCGCCGCGAGACGGATGGCATCGTCTCCGAATTTGCCTTCGGCTTCGAGGCGTATCCGGTGGCGGTCGCGCCGGCCGTCGGCCGCGATCCTTGCCGCGGTGAGCCGTACATCGCCCGCGACGATGCCGGAACCGTCCAGTTTCAGGGCGAGCGGGCCGCCGTCGCCCGCTTCGATGCGCGCTTCGCCTGTCAGTGAGGCGGCGGCTATGTTGCCGGGCAGGCGCAATTCGCCGGCATCGAAGCGGAGCGTTCCCGCCGGGGCGTCCAGCCCGCCGGCGATCGTCCCGGCGGCGCGCATCCGGCCCGCCAGTCCGTAGCCGATGGCCGCAAGCCGGGGCGCGTCGAGATCCAGCGTCAGCCTGTCCTTTGTGCGCCCCCAGTTTCCGGCGAGTTCCAGGCGGTTGCCGGCGAAGTCGATTTCGATCGCGGCATCGCGCACCTGTGCGCCGTCCAGGGCGAGCCGTCCGCCGCCGCCGAGCGGCTTGCCGTCGAGGCGGCTGTTGCCGAAGGCGAAATGCAGCGCGACGGCAGGCCGTTCCGCGAGGACGCCCGCCGCCGCGGCTTGCAAATCGATGGCCGCGGGCGGTGCGGCGGGATGGAAGACAGCCGGGTCGAAGCCGTGCAAGTCCAGTTTCAGGGTGAAGGCCGGGGCGGCGGCGATACCCGTCACGATCTCGCCATCGGCTTCGATCCGCGCCGCCGCCGCGCGCAGCGATGCCTTGGCCCATTGCCGTTGCGCGGCGGCCCCGGTTTGCAGGCGGCCATCGACGCGGCGGGAAGGCAGGCGGCTGTCGAAGCGGGCGGGGTCGAGCGCGTCGAGGTCGAGGCTGGCGTCGATCTGGCCGAAATCGAAGGATGGAACAGCGACCGTTCCGGTATTTTCCTTACGTTCCGCTCGAGGCCGCCAGCGCAAGCGGCCCACGGCTTTGCCGCCGCCGCCTTCCAGCGTGAGCGCGTCGAGCCGGGCTTCGTCCACCGATGCGGCGATGTCCGCGCGCAGGCTTGTCAGCGGCAGGCCGCCGGTATCGAATGTGGCCGGACGGGCGTTGTCGATGCGCAGCGGGCCGCGCAATACCGGTTCGCCGTTTTCGCCAGCGGCGGCGGCAAGGCTGGCGTGCAGGCGCAGATTCGCGCGCGGCAGGCCGGGCGCGAGGGCGGCGGGGTCGATGTCTCCGGCGTCGAGTTCGAGCGTTTTCAGCGGCAGCGCGGCGAAAGGGGCCGCCGCGATCCTTGCCTGCCCATGAATGCCGTAGCCTTGGGCCGATAGCTGCAATATGGGTTCGGCGAGGCTGCCTTCGGCGTCGATGCCGAGCGTGAATCCGTCCACTGCCGCGCGGCCGTTCAGATGCAGGGCGAATGGCGCCGCCGTTCCGAGTTCGCCCGTGGCTTCGATGCGCCCTTGCGGCAGCCCGGCGGCCAGTTGGCGCAGGAGGAAGCGCGACGGTTCGCCGCTCAGGGAAAGGCGGCTTTCGTCCAGGGCGAAAACCGGCGGCGCGTCGCCGGCGCTATCGGCGTTCGCGCCGTGAATTGCCACCGCGCCGGTTTCCAGCGCCAGATCGAAGGCGAATGGCAAGCGCAGACTCTCCGGCAATGCGAGCGGTTCCGGAGACGGCGGCGCATCCTTGAGAAAAACATCGGCTCGCTCCACCCGCAGCCGGTCGATGGCGAGGCGCGAAAAAAGCGCCGTGGGCCGCCAGTCGAGCGCGATGCCGGTCAATTCGATCCGCGCTTCCGGTAAATCCAGCGTCAGGCGCGAAAAAGCGAGCGGCCCGCGCAATGCGCCGCGTGCGCCCTCGATGCGCAATGCGCCGCCGCTGGAATATGCCGCCGCGTCCGCAAGCGCCCGCAGTCCCGATTCGGCGGCGAGGAGCCACGCAAATGCGGTGCAGGCCAAGGCGGCGGCGGTAGCGAGAAAAAAGCCGAGCCGCCGGAACCAGCGCCGCCCGTAACCGGATGAAAGAGGCGCGGGCGAAACGCTCATCGCTCATCCGCCGCCGGGTTCGCGCCGCGCGCCGAACAGTTCCGCCAGCGCCTTTCCCGGTTCTTCCGCGCGCATGAATGCTTCGCCGACGAGAAAGGCATGAACGCCCGCCGCGCGCAGGGTTTCGACATCCTCCCGCGTCAGGATGCCGGATTCGGCGATGACGAGGCGATCTTCGGGCACCTGCGGGAGCAGGTCGAGGGTATTGGCCAGCGAGACTTCAAACGTGCGCAGGTCGCGGTTGTTGATGCCGACCAGGGGCGTCCGGAGCCGGAGCGCCCGCGCCAGTTCCTCGCCGTCGTGCGATTCCGCGAGCGCCGCCATGCCCAATTCCCGCGCGATGCCTTCAAAGTCTTGCATCTGCATGTCCGTGAGCACGGCGGCGATCAGCAATATGGCATCCGCGCCCATCGCGCGAGCTTCGTATATCTGGTAAGGGTCGACGAAGAAATCCTTGCGCAAGGCCGGGAGCGCGCACGCGGCGCGGGCTTGCCGCAAATACTCGGGCGACCCCTGGAAATGCGGCGCATCGGTGAGCACCGACAGGCAGGCCGCGCCATGGGCGGCGTAAGAGGCGGCGATTTCGGCGGGCCGGAAACCGGGCCGGATCACCCCTCTGGAAGGCGATGCTTTTTTGATTTCGGCGATTACCGCGGGTTGTCCGTGTGCGATCCTGTCGCGCAATGCGCCGGTGAAGTCCCGCGCCGGGGGCTGGTTCTCCGCCTCGCGGCGCAGGGCGGCCAGGGGCCGGGCGGCTTTTGCGGCGGCGACTTCTTCAACCTTGACCGCACAGATTTTTTTCAGGATGTCACTCATCGAAAACCGATTCCGGTTGGAAACCTCCCCCTCGGGGGGATAATCATGCGCGGGAGGATGGTTCCCCTTCCGCGCTGTGTCGCCCGGTTACGGGCGTGGATTGAAACATATCTATCCCCGTTTCATGCGGCGCTTTGCCACGGCGCGCGCTTGAATCGCCCGTGGCAGTGCACGGCGGCTTTCACAGTGTGCGATATCGAAGCAGGCGAGGGCAACGGCTTGCGTTGGCTTCCGGCTGCGGGGGCCGTTCATGGGCCTGACGACTCGCGTTGTGTCGGGAAAAGCGCATTTTCCCGACACATGTGACGCCCATCGGTCGGGAAACCGACTCAGCGATCGACGCTAAGTCGGGAAAACGCGCTTTTCCCGACTTAGCGAGTGCGCCTTTGTCGGGAAATCGACACTGGGGGAGCGCCGGGTCCAGGGAAACGGCGCGTTCCCGCAATGCCCACGATCGGGTTCATACCATGCCTTCCGTGAAAAGGTCGAGGTAACGTCCAAAGCTGTAAAGCCGGTCACGCGCCTGTCCGGTGGTTTCCACCAGGATATCCAGCCGCATCAGATCCTTGATGAGTTGATGCATGGTCGCGTGGGATACACCGAGTTTCTGTTCCAGTTCACGGGCAGAGACAAGCGGATTGCGATAGAGCACATCCAGCGCCGCATGGGCGCTGGCGGCGCGTCTGCCCAGCGTCTGGATTTTGTTTTCCGCTTCTGCGCGCAGCAACAAGATTCGATGGAAGACTTCGCTGCCCTTGGTGGCGGTTTCCCATACGCCGCGCAGGAAAAACCGTACCCAATGGATGAGGTCGTCGTTTTCGCGGACGAGCGTCAAGGCATTGTAGTAGTTGGCGCGGTTGCGCTCGAAGAAGTCCGAAATATAGAGCGAGGGCCGGGCAAGCAAGCCGTGGTTGACGAGGTAGAGCGGTATCAGCAGCCGCCCGATGCGTCCGTTGCCGTCCAGAAAGGGGTGGATAGTCTCGAACTGGTAATGACTGATGGCGACGCGAATCAGGTGCGGCACGGAAATGGCATCGTTGTGCCAGAACTGCTCAAGGTCACCCATCAGATCGGGAATTCCCGTATGGTAAGGCGGAATGAAGGCGGCATTGGCCAGGCTGGAGCCGCCGATCCAGTTTTGACTGACGCGAAATTCGCCGGGATGCTTTTTCTCGCCGCGTACGCCCCGCATCAGGATGGCATGGGTTTCCTTCAACAGCCTGTTGGATAGCGGCAGGCTCGCCAACCGCTCGATCGCGGTATTGAGCGCGGCGATGTAGTTTTGCACTTCGCGCCAATCATTGCGTTTTTCCGGTGCAATGTACGATTCCGGCATCAAGGCTTCGTTCATGCTGGTCTGTGTACCTTCGATGCGGCTGGATGTCTGCGCTTCCTTGACGATGTGCATTCGGATGAACAGGTCGACATCCGGGACGACGCGCGAAAAGGCGTTCAATTCGCCCAAGGCGTGCGTGGCGGATTCCAGGCATACGCTGATGCGCGGGTCTTCCCATGTCCAGTCATGATTGACCGGCGCAGGCTCGAAGCTCTTGTATTGATAGCGCGGCTGCCAGTTCCCGGCCTTGAATGTTTCAAGCTGCATGCGCGCCTCCCCGCCGCCAGGTATTCATTTCCGGCTTGCTCGCAAGACGGGCGGCTCACTTGAACCGTTGGTTGCAATGCACGAACATATCCAGCTTGGCTTTTGCCGCGCCGGATGCGATCGTGGCGCGGGCGCGGTCGATGCCATCCGCAATGGATGCGGCCACATTGGCGGCGTAGAGCGCCACGCCGGCGTTGAAAACCACGATGTCGCGCGCCGGACCGGGCTGGTTGTCGAGCACGGCGCGCATCATTTCGATCGATTGCCCAGGCGTCTCCACCTTCAGATTGCGCGTACCCGCCATGGCGATACCGAAATCCTCGGGGTGGATGTCGTATTCGGCGATTTTGCCGTCCTTCAGTTCGCCGACCATCGTCGTCGCGCCGAGGCTGACTTCGTCGACGCCGTCCAGGCCATGCACGACGATGACGTGCTTGCCGCCGAGCCGCGCCATCACCCGCACCATGATGCCGACGAGGTCGGGATGGAAAACGCCGATGAGGCTGTTGGGCGCATCCGCCGGATTGATGAGCGGCCCAAGGATGTTGAATAGGGTACGCACGCCCATTTCCCGCCGCACCGGGGCGATGTTCTTCATCGCGGAATGAAAGTTCGGCGCGAACATGAAACCGATGCCGGTATCGGCGATGCAGGCGGCCACTTGGGCGGCGTCGAGTTCGAGGCTGGCGCCGAGCGCCTCGATGGCGTCCGCCGCGCCCGATTTCGACGACACGCCGCGATTGCCATGCTTGGCGACCCGCGCCCCGGCGGCGGCAATCACGAAGGCGCTCGTGGTCGAGATATTGAACGTGTGCGAACCGTCGCCCCCCGTGCCGACAACGTCGATGAAATGATCGGTCGGCGGCGGCACTTGCACCTTGGTCGCCATTTCACGCAGTACCGTGGCGGCGGCCGCGATTTCGCCAATGGTCTCTTTCTTGACCCGCAGGCCGGTGAGAATGGCGGCGGACATGACGGGCGAAAGCTCGCCCGCCATGATCTGGCGCATCAGCGACAACATTTCGTCATAGAAAATCTCGCGGTGTTCGATGGTGCGTTGCAGGGCTTCTTGCGGGGTGATGCGCATTTTTTCCTCCGGTATCAAGCGGCTGTCGTGTCGAGGAAGTTTCTCAGGAAGTCGCGACCGTGTCCGGTCATGATGGATTCGGGATGAAATTGCACGCCCTCGACCGCGAGGCTGCGATGGCGCACGCCCATGATTTCGCCGTCGTCCGTCCAGGCGGTGATTTCGAGGCAATCGGGCAGGCTTTCGCGTTCGATGGCAAGCGAGTGATAGCGCGTGCACGTGACGGGATCGGGCAGGTCGCGAAACACGCCGGTATTGTTGTGCCATACAGGGGAGGTCTTGCCGTGCATGGGTTTTTGCGCGTGCACGATCTTGCCGCCGAAAGCCGCGCCGATGCTCTGGTGGCCGAGACAAACGCCGAAAACGGGGATTTTCCCGGCGAACGCGCGAATCGCCGCCACCGAGACGCCGGCTTTTTCCGGCGAGCACGGCCCCGGCGAAATCACCAGATGCGACGGGTTCTTTGCGGCGATTTCGTCGAGCGCGATGGCGTCGTTGCGAAACACTTGCACTTCGGCCCCAAGTTCGCCGAAGTATTGCACGAGGTTGTAGGTAAAACTGTCGTAGTTGTCGATCATCAGCAGCATACGCGGCCTATCGTATTGATTTGAATGGATTAGATGGAAGTCCCGCGGGTTTCATGCCCGCCCGGACATCTGCAATTCCGTTCGATACCCCGCGCCGGTAGCGTGGAAGCGCCCGCACGGGACAACGGCGTATTTTCGCACGTATCGCTTATGACCGGCCTTGCGCCGGGAAAAGCGCGTTTTCCCGGCTCGTCAGGTAGGCCTTTGCCGGGAAACCGGCGTCGACGCGGCGTTTTCCGTCGGATTGTTGATCAAGTCCTGGCTGTAAAAGCGGTATTGCTTGCGTATCCTGTGCTTGGTTTCTTGCAGCAGCTTCTTGATGGCCTGGATGACGGTAATGCTTTCGCGCGCGGTCTGTTCCACGGCGGTCAAGACGTACAACACCCAGTCTTCCCATGCATCGGCATCGCGCACGGCTTGCAGCAGGCGGTAATAGTCGGCCTTGTGTGCATGGGAAAGGACATGCATGGAAACTTCCTTTTTTTATACATGTGCCAGAGGACATGTATAGAAAACCCTCTTTTTCTATACATGTATATGTCATTGATTATCAAGGCAGCGCGCTCGCCACCGTCACCGCCTGCCACGGTCCCCTGGACTGCCCGGTCACGGCCGCCCAGTACCATGCGGAAGTATCCGTAAACTCCTGCCCGCTACTGACCTCGATCCGTTCGCAACCGCGAAGGCGCGCGCCTACGCGCGCCTGTTCGGCGATGAAACAGCGCCAGCGTTCGCTTTGCCGGTCGTTCTCCACCTGTTCGAGCCGTTCGTCGCGGATGCGCCAGCCCAGGGCGCGGTAGCAATCGGCAGCCGGGTGCAACATCCGCGTGGGGCGCGCGACGTATCGCCAGACCAGCATGTCCCGGTCGTCGGTCAGGCGGGCGATCCTGCCCGGAAACCCTCGCGCGAAGCGCCGCTCGACTTCCGATAACGCGAGCGGGCGCAGGCGCTGGCCTCGCCATGTAGCGGGCCATTCCACGTTGTCCGCTATCGGCGCGGCGGCGTTTTCGGCATGGGCGTTCCGGACGTCGATGCCCGAAAGCGCGCAGGCAGGCAGCAGCAGCGCCGCCAGCAGCTTGAATCGCCTCATTCCCGGAAACGGCGGCTCCGCGCCGTTGTTTCGGTCGATGTCTTCCCTGTTGCGCATCAGCCGGAAAACGAGCGCGCAGACGATGGCGAGCGTGAGCAGGCCGATGCCTTCGTGCAGCCATGCGGCGACGGGCATGCCGTCGGCTTGCAGGGCGACCAGGGCTGTGCTGCGCAGCACGTTGCCGGCGAGCACCAGCGCGCCGACGACCGGCAGGCGTCGGAGAAAACGGCGGTTGTCGCAGCCGGTGAGCAGGGCCGCGGCGCAGGCGGTGAAATAGCCGAGCCAGACGAGTTGCACGCCGGAGCAGGCGGCGTCGACGAGCACCAGTTGCCCATCCACCCGCAGGGCTACGCCGTCGCGCTCGACCCGGTGACCGGCGAGAAGCAGCCAGCGGGAAAACTCGGCGGCCATCAGGCGCAAGGGATAGCCGGCATAGAATTGCAGGGACGCCATGAGCGGCAGCGACAGCGCCGCCAGTCCGAGCACGGGAACGCTGGCGATGCCGCTGGGGAACAGCGCCAGCATCCCCGCCGCGAATCCCGTCAGGGCCAGCAGCGCCGCGAACAATGGCGGCAGCGTCTGCCAGGCCGCCCCCGCCAGCGCCACGAGCAGCAGTGCGGCGCAAAACCACGTTGGACGCGGTGCGCGCCGCAGGCGTCCGCGCTGCCGCCAGCCGGCGAAGGCCAGCGCCGCCAGCGCCACGACGCCGAGCGGATCGTCGGAGCCGTCGAGCATGCGCCGCGCCATCCACAGGATGTGCGGCCAGATGGCCGCGCCCAGCAGCGCCAGCCAGACCGCCGGGGGGCAGCGGTCGATGCCGGACATGTTCATGGCGTTGCGCTCCCGTCGCCTGCCGGGTCACAGCGTCAGATGACGGCGGCGCTGCCGGGAGAGGCGGCGCGCGACCATCGCCAGCATGGACAGGGTGACGAGCAGCGCGCCCAGCGTCTTCGGTTCGGGCGCTCCCGGCACGTAAGCGCCGCCGACTGCCAGATTGCCGACGCCCTGCGGCAAGGGCTGCGGCTGCTTCACGGTCGTGCCGTCGCCTGGGCGCGGGTTGCGGACGCGCTCGTCGACTGCGACGAAGCTCGTGTATTGCGTGAGCAGGCTGTATTCGAGACCGAGCGCCGTAATGGCCTTGCGCTGGCTGCCGTCGCTCATGAGGCTTTCCTGATCGGAAAGATCGGCAATGCGCTGCCGCGCCCACAGGCGGCGCAGCGCGGAGAAGCGTTCACCGTTCTCGCTCAGGGCTTCGAGCAGCGGCAGCGTCTGCCGGTAAGGGCCGTCCGCGCGCCGGCCTTCCACGACCAGTTGCTTCGGCCCCGCGCCTTCGCCGTCGCGCCATTTGCCGAACAGGACGACGGGCCGTTCCGCGAGTACGTCGGGCACGGCCTGCGGCACGACATCCCAGGTCTGCACGCCCTCGAAAGCCGTGCGCACCGAAGTGAGCACCGGCGAAGCGATCATCCGGCGAAAGCGTTTCGCCTGTTCCGGCGCTTCCGCCGGATCGGTGATGACGAAGGGTTCGCCCATGCCGGCGCGCGCCAGTCCTTCGATGAGATGCCGGTTGACCGAGGAGCCGATGCCGAAGGCGAACAAATTGGCCTGCCCCAGATGGCTGCGCACGAGATGGAAGGCTTCGTTTTCCACGTCCACGTAACCGTCGGTGACGACCACGATGCTGCGGGACACGTCCGTCGGCGCGGTCTGCCCATAGACCGTGCGCAGGGCCGGAATCAATTCCGTACTGCCGCCGCCGCCGTTGCTGTCGATCAGTTGCAGGGCCAGGTCGATGTTGTCCCGCGTCGCGGGCACGGAGCGCGGGTGCAGGAATTCGCTGCTGCTCGCGAACAGCAGGACGTTGAACGTATCGCTCGGACGCAGGCCGCCGATCAGTTCGCGCAGCAGGGTCTTGGCGGTGTCGAGCGCAAAGCCGTGCATGGAGCCGGAAACATCCACCACAAAGACATAGTCGCGCGGCACGATGACCTTGACCGGCGCGGCCTTGGGCGGCTCCACCATTGCCAGGAAGAAGTTTTCCGCATCCTTGTCCTCTCCGCGTATGAACATGACGCCGGATTCGACCGCATCGCCGGCCAGCCGGTAATCGAGGATGAAATCGCGGTTGCCGGCGGTCTGTTGCGCATTTGCGGCGAGGCTGATTCCGGCGCTCCGCTCGTCGGGCCGCGCGAGTTCGACGGAGTGCGAGGGCGAGGCGACATCCTTGATGGAGATGGGCGTATCGAGCCGCAACCGGATATCGAATTTCGCTGGAGAATCCACGCCCTCGGGCAGGGTCGGCTGCGCGGCCCAACGGCTCCCGCCTGCGGCCGCCGGCTGGCTGTCCCGGCTGACGTAGCGCGGGCCGACCACGGTGGGGAACACGAAGCGGTAGCGTCCGTCCTCCGGATGCAACAACTCGGTGTAATGCAATTCGACCCGCACATCGTCGCCGGGCAGGATGTTGGCGACGTTCATCTGGAACACATTGGGCCGGTGCTGCTCCAGCAGGGCGGCGGTCCTGCCCTCGCTTTTCGCCTGTTCGTACTCCCGCTTCGCCTTCTCCTTTTCGCGGATTCGCGCCTCGATCAGCCGATCCGCGAGACGCACGTTCATCGCATGCACGGCGGCGCGCGTGGAGCCGGGGAAAACGTATTGCGCCTCGATCGGGCGGGCGCTCTCGTTCTTGTAGACCTGCGTCACCGTCACATCGGCGATCACCCCGGCGATGCGTACATCGACCTCGGTCGATTTGAGCGGCAGGGCATCGACGCCGGCGTCGCCGCCGGGCAGATAGAAATAAGGGCTTTCCACCCTGTCCGGCGCATCCTCGGGCCGCGCCTGCGACGAAGGCGCGAACAGCACGGCGAGCGCCATGAAGCAGGAAGAAGCCACGTAGCAGCTGGAAGACAGGCATTTCCCCAGTGTCCGGGGAAGATTCGGCAGCGGCGATGGCGCGGCGGCGGGCGCGGCATCTTCCGCCTCCGCCAGACGTTCCCCGACCTGTTGCGCAAGCAGCGCCAGTGCATCTCGTACCATTTTCGTTTCTCCTTTTGAAAAGGTGGAGACAGCGTAGGCACGGCATGTGAATGGCGCGGGAAGGGAAAACGGCGGTCAGGTGAAGCGGGGGTGAAGCGTGCGGAGTGCAGGCTTGTATCGAAATGCTCAGGGAGCGATTTCGTCGAGCAGGGCGAGAGTGCGCGCGGTCGCGCCACGATTGGCTGCGGCGAAACGGCGTCCCGCTTTCGCCATCGCCGTGCGTGCGGTGTCGTCGGCGAGCAAGGCGAAAGCGGCCTGCATGGCGGCATCGATGTTTTCGTGGCGTCGCGCGGCGCCCGCGCCGACCGCTTCGTCGGCGATGCGCTGGAAGTTGAAAGTATGCGGCCCGAGCAGTACCGGCGTGCCCACGGCGCAGGCTTCGATCGGATTCTGTCCGCCGAAGGGCAGCCAGCATCCGCCGATCAGGGCGACATCGGCCGCCGCGTAATAGGCGAACATCTCGCCCATCGAGTCGCCGAGCCAGACGCGGGTTTCGGGCGGCAACGGTTCCGGCGCGGTCTCCGCCGGCAAGTTCCGGTCGGCGGATCGCCGCGCCGTGGCAAGTCCGCGGGCTTGCAGCATCGCCGCGACATCGTCGAATCGTTGGGGATGGCGCGGCGTCAGGATGAGCAGCGCATCCACGCCGCTGTGCGCGCAGGCGCGGAGAAATGCATCGACGATCAGGGTTTCTTCGCCTTCGCGCGTGCTGGCGGCGAGGATCGCCGGTCTCGCCCCGCGGCGGGCGCGGAACCGGGCCGCCAGCGCGAATGCGCTTTCGGGCGGCGCACTGTCGAATTTGATATTGCCGGTCACATCGACCCGGTGCGCGCCGAGGGCGGCAAGACGGGCGGCGTCGGCATCGGTTTGCGCGCCGGTTGCCGCCAGCGCGCCCAGGGTGAGCCGGGTCAGCGCCGGTATCCGTGCATAACCCCGCGCCGAACACGCCGACAGGCGGGCATTGGCGAGCAGCACCGGCACGCCTCGGCGCTGGCAGGCGGCCAGCAATCCGGGCCACAATTCGGTTTCCATGACGATGCCGGAAACCGGCCGGAAATGACGCAGGAAACGCGCGACGAGCGGGCCGAAATCGTAAGGCAGGTAAATGCGCAGCACTCTCGGCTCTGCGCCGAACAAGGCTTCCGAAGTTTCCCGTCCGGTCGGCGTCATGTGAGTGAGCGCCACGGAATGTCCGGGATGGCGTTCGAGCAGGGCGCGAACCAGCGGCGCGGCGGCGCGCGTCTCGCCCACCGAAACCGCATGCACCCAGATCACCGGCCCCGGCGCGCGCGCGCGATAGCCGCCGAAACGCTCGCGCACATGATGCAGGTAGGCCGGTTGCCGCCGCGCGCGCCAAAGCAGTCCCAGAAGTACGGCGGGCAGGATCGGCAGCCACAACAGGTTGTAGAACGAAAGAAGCAGGCGTTGGGACAGGCTGGATGGCATGGGACGCGGAATGGCGTGCGGCGGCGGAAGCGGGAAGTCGTCAGGGTCGGAGACATTTTATTTGCAAGGAAACGAAATGTCTCCGGCCTTTTTGAATTACTTCAGTTTCTTCGCCCAATCGTCATAGAATTTGCACATGGCGTTCATGTCGTTGGTTTTCTGAAGTTCGGGCAGGTCTTTTTGCATCGCATCCATCGCTTGCTGGTATTTCTGGGGATCCTTCTGCGCGGAGGCCATGGCAGCTTGCTGGAAAGCCTGGGCTTTGTCCTGGATTTCCTGTGCAGTGCAAGCGGCATTGGCGATACCGATGGAGCCAAGGAACATTACGGCGCCGAGGGCGAGAACCTTTTTCATGATAAGAAAACCTCTTGTGGTTAAAGGGCGTCCTTTCTACCTCATGGCCGATTCGATATCGAGGCATTTTGTCTCGCGCTTGGGGGGACGCGTCTGCCTGTGCCGGGCCGGCCTGTCGCCGACATCGATGAAAGCCTTCGATGCCTGTTTCAACCGGCGTTGTGGCCAGTCGTCCGATGGGAACGCTCATGAGATAATCCCCGTCCCCCGATAACTGTCTTGTCCGCCATCCTCGATGAAAATCCTTGTTACCGGAGCCGCCGGCTTCATCGGCATGCACACGACCGAACGGTTGCTCGCGCGCGGCGACGAAGTGGTGGGCATCGACAATCTCAATGATTATTACGATCCCGCGCTGAAAGAAGCCCGGCTGGCGCGGTTGCGCCCGCATCCGCGTTTCCGCTTCGTGAAGCTGGATGTGGCCGACCGCGATGGCATCGTTCGCCTGTTCGCGGAAGCGTCTTTCGAGCGCGTCGTCCATCTTGCCGCCCAGGCCGGCGTGCGTTATTCGCTGCAAAATCCGCATGCCTACGTCGACAGCAATTTGACGGGCTTCGTGAATATCCTCGAAGGCTGCCGCCATGGGCGGGTAGAGCACTTGGTCTATGCCTCCAGTTCCAGCGTATATGGCGGCAACGCGAAGCTGCCGTTTTCCGAGCATGACGGCGTCGACCATCCCGTGAGCCTTTATGCCGCGACCAAGAAAGCCAACGAACTGATGGCCCATGCGTACAGCCATCTTTACGGCCTGCCTGTCACGGGTCTGCGGTTTTTCACCGTCTACGGCCCGTGGGGCAGGCCGGACATGGCCTTGTTCCTGTTCGTCAAGGCGATCCTCGAAGGGCGGCCGATCGACGTTTTCAACCATGGCGGGATGCGGCGCGATTTTACCTATATAGATGACATCGCCGAAGGTGTGATCCGCATCCTCGACCGCGTGGCCGCGCCCGATGCGGCCTTCGATCCCGCGCGCCCCGATCCCGCGCGCAGCCATGCGCCGTACAGGGTGTTCAACATCGGCAACCATGAACCCGTGAATCTGCTGGATTTCATCGAAGCGGTCGAAACCGGGCTTGGCCGCCGGGCGGAGAAGAACTTTTTGCCGATGCAGGATGGCGATGTGCCGGCCACCCATGCCGATGTCTCGGAGCTTGCCGCCTGGACAGGCTTCAGGCCCGCCACCAGTGTGCGCGACGGCGTGAGCCGCTTCGTCGCTTGGTATCGCGCTTATTACGGAGTGTGAACGTGCGGCTTTTCGGCCCCCGCGCCGCGTTGGCTTGCTATCTGCTGCTGTTGCTCGCCTATCTCGGCGGCGCGGTAGCGCCGTTGATGGACACGGGTTCGGCGCCTTACGCGGCCATCGCGCTGCACATCCACGAAACCGGCGACTGGACGCGGCTCATTTCCCAGGGGGGGGATTACCTCGACAAGCCGCATCTCCTGTTCTGGCTGTCGGCGCTTTCGTTCGAGATATTCGGGGTCGATGCCGTCGCCTACAGGCTGCCTTCGCTGTTGTTTTCCATCCTGGCCGTGTATTCGACCGCTCGGTTGGGCGCGTTGCTGTACAACGAGACGGCCGGACGGCTGGCTGGCGCGATTCTGGCGAGCGCCTTTGCTTTCATGCTCCTCAACAACGACGTGCGCGTGGATGCGATGCTCATCGGCTCGATCGTTTTCGCCGCCTGGCAGTTGATTATCTTCGCCAGCGACCGCAACGAGCGCACGCGCCCGCAACACCTCATCATGGCGGGCGCGGGGCTGGCGCTCGGCTTCGCCGCCAAGGGCATGGCCGGCATCGCGCCGCCGCTGGCCGCCGTGTTGCTTTATCTCGTCTATTGCCTTGAGTGGAAGCGGCTTTTCGATCCGTACTGGCTGTTGCTGCCGCCGGTCGTGCTGCTGTTCATCGCGCCGGTGTTGTATGCCTACTTCGATCAGTTCGGCGCGGAAGGCGTGAAATTCATTCTGTGGACGCAGAGCCTCGAACGCCTGGCCGAAGAACAGGGCGGCCATGCCGGGGGCGGCGATCCGCTTTTCTATTACCACAGCTTCCTCTGGGTCTTCCTGCCCTGGTCGCCGCTCGCGCTGTGGTCGCTCGCATCGGGCGCAAAGCGCCTCATCGACGACCGCTACTGGCCGCGGGCGCGCGGCGATGCCGTCGCCCTGGGAATGGTCGCGGTGACTTACATCCTTCTCGCGCTTTCGCGGTTCAGGCTGCTGCACTACCTCCATGTCCTGCTGCCTTTTTTCGCCATCCAGCTTGCGGGCTGGCTGCCGGCGCGGCTCAGGCATCCGCCGAGCAGGCGATGGCTGTGGCGGGTGCAATCCGCCGTCTTCGGCGTGCTGGCGGTGGCGGCATTCCTCATCAACGGCTGGATGTTCCCGATGCACGACTGGCGGATCGGCGCCGCCGCGGCGATGATGCTCGTGCTGGGTATCTGGGCCATTCCTCACTGGACGGGATGCGCCAGGCTGGCAAGCGGCACGGTCGGCGCGGCGGCGGCGCTCTGGCTGCTGCTCAATTTCAACTTCTACCCCAAGCTGCTCGAATACCAGGCCGGTACCGCGCTTGGCGGCGTGGCGGCAACCTTGCGCATTCCCGGCGCGAACCTCTATTTCCTCGAAGGCAGCGGGCAATCGCCGAGTTTCGACATCGTTACCCGGCGGCTCACGCCGACCATCACGCTCGACGAACTCGGCAAGCGAGACGCGCCGGCGGTGTTGTTCGTTTCCGCCGAGGGGCGGGAACTCATCGAAGCCAGGGGCTTCCCGGTCGATGTGCTGGCGTACAGCCCCGATTACCGCATTTCCCGGCTCAAGTGGCCATTCCTCAATCCGAATACAAGGGTGCATGAATTGGGCGTGACCTACCTGTTGCGGGTCAGGCCCCCATCCGCCGAGGCGGCGCGTTGATGCCGGCGTAGCGCGCCCGCGCGCCGGATGCGCCGCCCTGCCTGCCCCGCGAGTAAAGTATTCCCATGCCGCTTTCCCGTATCGACCCTGACCGCTATGCCGCCCTTTTCGCCGCCAAGGCCGGGCGCTTGCTCCGCGATTTTGCCGCCTTTGGCCTGCCCGAACTGCAATTGTTCGCCTCTGCGCCGCTCGGTTACCGGCTGCGTGCCGAATTTCGCATGTGGCATACGGGGCCGAGCGTCGACTATGCGATGTTCGACCCCGCCGACCCGCGCCGCGCCGTGCCCATCGCGGATTTTCCTCCCGCCGCCGACATCATCCGCGCCCTGATGCCCCGGCTGCGCGCGCGGCTGCTGGCGGACGAAACCTTGCGGCGCGGCCTTTTCCAGACCGAATTCCTTGCCACGCTGAAAGGCGAGGCGCTGCTGTGCCTCATCTACCGCCGCAAACTCGATGCCGCCTGGGAAGCCGCCGCGCGCCGGGCCGCCGCCGATTTCGGCGTACATCTCATCGGTCGCAGCCGGGGTCAGAAAATCGTCATCGGACGCGATTGGCTGGAAGAAGAAATCCGCGTCGACGGACGACGCCTGCGCTACCGCCAGATCGAAGGCGGCTTCACGCAGCCCAACGGCGAAATCAACCGCGCCATGCTTGGCTGGGCGCGCGCCCGCGCCGCGGGACTCGGCGGCGACCTGCTCGAACTCTACTGCGGCAATGGCAACTTCACTGTGGCGCTCGCGCCGTTTTTCGGCAAGGTCTTCGCCACGGAGTTGAGCAAATCGTCGATCGCCGCCGCGCGCCGCAATTTGGAGACCAACGGCATCGGCAACGTCGCGCTGGCGCGGATGGCGAGCGGCGAAGTGAGCGCCGCGCTCGCCAGGACGCGGCCGTTCCGGCGGCTCCGGGACATCGACCTCGATGCCTTCCGTTTTTCGACGCTTTTCGTCGACCCGCCTCGCGCCGGGCTGGACGCGGCAACGCTCGAACTCGCGCGCGGCTTCGACAAGGTGCTCTACATCTCCTGCAATCCCGCCACGCTGCGCGAAAACGTTGCCGCGCTCGCCGCCAACCACCGCATCGCGGCGGCGGCAGCCTTCGACCAGTTTCCCTACACCGATCACCTCGAATGCGGCTTGCTGCTCGAACGCCGGGACAAGGCCATCGCATGACCGCCCTATATTTTTCGCCGCCATCCGAACTGAACGCGCCGCCTTTGGAATCGGCTTCGGTACGGCCTCGCCCCGAACGCCCCAAATCCAGTGGGCGCACGGTTTTGTTTTATACTTGCCCTCCGGCGCGAGGCTGGTCGGGGCCGCTCGCGGTTCGCAAGCCATCGGAATATGCCGGAACCCGGCCCGGCGCGCCGCCCCATGCAGATGTTCTTTCTGGCGAGATTTCAAACCGGAGTCCGTTTCACGATGACCGCAAACCATGAGCCTTCTTCCCCGTCCGCCAAAACCTGGTCGGGGCGTTTCAGCGAACCCGTGGCGGAACTCGTCAAACGCTATACCGCCTCGGTGTTTTTCGACCGGCGCATGGCGGAGCAGGACATCCGAGGTTCGCTCGCCCACGCCAGGATGCTTGCCCGCCAGGGCATCATCGCCGATACCGACCTCGCCGCCATCGAGCGCGGCATGGCCCGGATCGCGGACGAAATCGCGCGCGGCGAATTCGTATGGGATATCGACGGCGAGGACGTTCACCTCAACATCGAAAGGCGTTTGACCGCGCTTGCCGGCGATGCCGGCAAGCGCCTGCACACCGGGCGCAGCCGCAACGACCAGGTCGCCACCGACATCCGGCTATGGCTGCGGGACGCCATCGACCGGATTCTTGCGTTGATCGCCGAATTCCAGCGCCGGCTGCTCGATGCCGCCGAAGCGCACGCCGACACGGCGATGCCCGGTTTTACCCATCTCCAGGTCGCGCAGCCGGTGACCTTCGGCCACCATCTGCTCGCCTATTATGAAATGACCCGGCGCGATGCCGAACGCTTCGCCGATTGCCGCCGCCGTACGAACCGCCTGCCGCTGGGCGCGGCGGCGCTTGCCGGCACGAGCTACCCGATAGACCGCGAATCCGTCGCCGCCGACCTAGGCTTTGAAGATATCTGCCGCAATTCGCTCGACGCGGTGAGCGACCGCGATTTCGCCATCGAATTCTGCGCCGCGAGCGCCTTGCTCATGACGCACCTCTCGCGCCTGTCGGAAGAAATCATCCTGTGGATGAGTCCGCGCGTCGGCTTCATCGATCTTGCCGATCGTTTCTGCACCGGCTCCTCGATCATGCCGCAGAAGAAAAACCCCGACGTGCCCGAGCTCGTGCGCGGCAAGACGGGCCGCGTCAACGGTCACCTCGTGGCCCTCCTCACGCTGATGAAAGGGCAGCCGCTCGCCTACAACAAAGACAACCAGGAAGATAAAGAACCGCTGTTCGATACCGCCGACACGGTGATCGACACCCTGCGCATTTATGCCGATATGATCGGCGGCATCCAGGTCAGGGCCGGCAACATGCGCGCGGCGCTCGCGCAGGGCCATGCCACCGCTACCGACCTCGCCGATTATCTGGTGAAAAAAGGGTTGCCCTTCCGAGATGCGCACGAGGCCGTGGCGCTGGCGGTGCGCGAAGCCGAAACGCGCGGCTGCGATCTTTCCCGCCTCGGTTTCGACGAATTGAAAGCGGCCTTGGCGCCGGTTCCCGGCGCAGCCGGACGGCTTGGTTCCGACGCGCTTGCGGCGTTGACCGTCGAAGGCTCGCTTGCCGCGCGGGCGCACGCGGGCGGCGCTGCGCCCGCGGCGGTACGCGCCGCCATCGCGGTTGCCCGCGCCGCGCTCGCGCAGGCAAACCCCATTCCATGACCGCGCCGGAACGGATCGGCAAATACGAAGTCCGCCGCTTGCTCGGCGCGGGGGCGACGAGCAGCGTTTACCTGGCCTGGGATCCGTTTCACCGCCGCGAAGTCGCTGTCAAGCAGCTCGAACCCGGCTTTTTCCGCAACCCCCGGCGCGGCCATCTTTTTCGCCAGCTTTTCCTCAATGAAGCGGCGCTGGTCGGCAAGCTCGTCCATCCCCACATCGTGCAAATCTACGACGCGGCGGTCAATGAGGAAGGCGCTTACGTCGTCATGGAATACGTTCCCGGCGGCACCCTCGAACCGCTGACGCACGAAGGCGGCCTCGCGGCGTTCGAGCGCGTGATCGAAATCGTTTTCAAGTGCACGCGCGCGCTCGATCATGCTTTCCGCAAGGGCGTCACCCACCGCGACATCAAGCCGGCCAACATCCTGCTCTCCGCGCCGGAGGGCAGCGACATCCGCATCTCGGACTTCGGGGCCGCGCTCCAGGGCGCGAGCGATTCCACGCAGATCGCCAATCTCGGCTCGCCCGCCTACATGTCGCCGCAGCAGGTGCGCGAAATGCCGCTGGATCACCGCACCGACATCTATTCGCTCGGCGTAGTGATGTACCAGCTTCTCACCGGGCATCTGCCGTTCGAGACCGACAACCGGTACAACCTCGTCTATCGCATCACCAGCGAAGTGCCGCCGCCCGTCGCCGGATACCGCCCGGATATTCCCGAGGCGCTGGGCGCCATCGTGCGCCGCGCCATGGAAAAGGACATCGACCGCCGCTATCAGAGCTGGGCCGAATTTTCGCACGACCTTACCCTTGCGTTCCGCAACTGTGCGATCGAACCCGACCGCAAGGCATTGTCCGAAACCCGCAAATTCCAGTTCCTGCGCGGCATCGCCTTCTTCCGCGAATTCACCGATGCCGAATTATGGGAAACCATCGGCTTCGCGCGCTGGAGCCGGATCCAGCCCGGCACCGTCATCTTCAAGGAAGGCGAGTCGGGCGACCACTTTTGTTTTCTCGCCGAGGGCGAAGCGCAGGTCAAGCGAAACGGCGCTTTGCTCGGCGTCTTCACGCCCGGCGACTGTTTCGGCGAAATCGCGCTGTTCTCGGCGGGCAAGGGGGTGCGTTCCGCTTCGGTCGAAGCCACGACGGCGACGCGCCTGATTACGATTCGCGGCGGCGCGCTGGAGCGGGCTTCCGATGCTTGCCGCATGCGCTTTTACAAGGCATTCCTCGAAGTGCTGGCAACGAGGCTATCGCTGACCAGTTCGCGCATCGCCAATCTGGGCGTTTGACGCGCGGGGCGATACAGGGGAAAACGGGCGCGTCCCGGCCCCGGCCGGACGTCCGCCAGCCCGTGCGCCACGGTCGGGTAGCGCAGCCGGAAACCCAGTTCGCGCCCGAGGCGCGCGTTGCCGATCCGGCGCGATTCTTTCATGAACGACAACGCGCCCGGCGGCAGATGCGCGGCCAGCGCCGTCCATGGCATGCGCGCGGGCCGCGGCAGGCCGCAGGCGTCGGCCACGAGGTCGAAATAGTCGCTCACGGGCAGGCGGCTATCGTCGACGGCGTTGTAAACCCGTCCGGCGCGAGCGCGGAACAAGGCTGTCACTGTGAGACGGGCGAGATCGTCGGCATGGATGTGGCCGGTGAAGATTTCGTCCGCCGGGACGGGATCGCCGCGCGCGAGGCGCTCGATGGGCAGACGGTCGGCGGCATAAATGCCCGGCGCGCGCAGCACCGCCACCGCGACCCGGCGACGGCGGCCAAAGGCGCGCAGGCGGCGCTCGGCATCGAGCCGGCGGCGCGCTCGCGCGCTCGATGCCCGGCAGGGACGGGTTTCGTCGATCAATGCGCCGCCGCAATCGCCATAAACGCCTGTCGTGCTTATATATATGAGGCGCTGTGGCAGACTGCGCCGGTTTCCCAGCGCCGCCAGGAAATGACGTGTTCGAGTGTCCTGCATATCTCGTTCATCGCCGCGCGGACTTTCCTTCCCCGCCGGAGGCGGCGGGGCGAAATACAGTACCGCGTCGGCAATGCCGGCCAGTCTTGCAAGACTGCGGCGGTCGTCGAGATCGCCATGGAGCGGCACCGCGCCAAGGGCGCGCATGGCCGCCATCGCCCGGGGACGGCGGACGAGCGCGAATACGCGAAAGCGGGGAACGAGGAGCGGAATTGCACGCCGCGCGATGTCGCCGCAGCCAATAACGAGAATCCTGTCCATCATCGTGCAATATCGAATCCAGCTTCAGTCCGGCGGCCAGACCTTTGCCGTCGGCGGCGATCATACCGTACTCGAAGCGGCGCTGGCCGCCTGGCGCGCGCTGCCCGCTCGCCCGGCGGCCATCTCCGCACGAAATGACACAAAGTTGGCATGCCGCGCTTCCCGGTTTCCGCTACATTCCTGTCATCTCCGGCGACCGCCCGGACGGTGGCCGGACGGGATGCCGGGGGCTGGCGCATGAGGCGGCGCCTGCCGGTTTTGGCGACTTGCCGCGGCATGGGATTTATGTCCGCGGTGCGCCGCCGACGATCGAGGCCGCCCGCGAGTGTTTTACGTGCGAGCGGGGATTGCCCGCCGAGGTTTTCCATGCGGATGTTTTTACCTTTGCTGCCGTCCCTGCCGCCCAAAAGGACGCGACGAGGACTTGACCGATGAGCCAGACCGCCCTCCTGACCCGCGAGCCCGTGGTCAACAAGAAGCAGGCGATTACCGCCAACCGTTTGATTGCGCACGGCCCCGATGTCGCCTCGGTGGCCGGGACGCTCCAGGCCGTCGGCGAATACTGGCCGGGGCAGTATCCGGTATTCCTCAGCCTGGGTCGTCTCGTACCCACCCCCGATTTGATGTCCTGGCAAGCGCCGCCGAATACGCATGTTGAAATTCCGGTCCAGACCCTCGGCCATCCCCAGACCCAGGCGTTGTTACCGCAACTCCAGGCAGCCGGTATCGGTATGTGCCTGACGTGGTTCAGCGCGGGCGTTGCCTTGCCGCCGGGCGTCGATTGGCGCTTCGTGCTCATCAATGGCCGCCTGCATCCGTCTCCGGACGGTTCGCCGGGCTTGAGCCTCGCCTGGGGGCTGCCCGACGCGCCCGCGTTCAAACAGGCGGTCGCCGCCGGTTACGACGGCGCTTCGGGCTGGTTCTTCCTTCACGGCAATCCGCCGGCGAAGGAGTTGTCCCCCAATCATGCCCAGATCATTCGCCTGCTCAATATGGTGCGCAACAACGAGAACGTCCGCGACATCGAGAGCGTGTTGAAGCAGGACGTGGCCTTGTCGTACAAGTTGCTGCGTTACATCAATTCCGCCGGTTTCGGATTGATGGTCGAAATCCAGTCTTTCCGCCACGCGGTCAGTATCCTCGGCTACGACAAGCTCAATAAATGGCTGTCGCTGCTCCTGGTGACCGCCAGCCGCAATCCCGGCGCGCCGGCGATGATGCAGACCGCCATTGCCCGGGGCCGCTTGATGGAACAGATCGGCGCGGAGTTCTTCGACGAATCGGCCTGCGACAATCTTTTCATCACCGGGGCGTTTTCAATGCTGGATATCCTGCTCGGCGCTTCGATGGAAACCTTGCTCGAAGAAACGACGCTGCCTGGGCCGGTCACGGACGCCCTGCTCTGCGGCGAGGGCGATTACGCGCCGTTCTTGCGTTTGGCCCACGCCTGCGAAAGCTTCGATCCCGCCGCGCTCATCAAGGCGGCGAACGAACTGCATCTCGCCCCGGAGCAACTCAACCGGGCGCAATTGATGGCGCTTGCTTTCGCCGATAACCTGCAAGCCTGAGGTTTTCCCGCGAAATGGAAGCGCCGGGCAAGAAAAAGCCGGCTGCATGCAGCCGGCTTTGCCGCCGTCCCGGGAACCAGGCCCCGGTCACTTCAGCGACAACACCCACTTCACCAGTGTTTTCGCTTCGTCGGGGGTCACTTTATTGGGTGTCATCGGTATCGGACCCCAGACGCCGGAGCCGCCGCTGATTACTTTGCCCGCGAGTTTGTCGACCGCGTCGGCCTGGCCGGCATACTTGGCGGCGACTTCCTTATAGGCGGGGCCGATCAGCTTTGCATCGACCTTGTGGCAGGCCGTACAGCCCTTGGCCTTGGCGAGATCTTCGGAGGCCGGGGCGGGAGCGGACAGAAGCCCGGCGGCGATCGTGACGGCAATAAGCAGACCTTTCATTGGGAATCCCTCATGATGATGTTGTACAGGAAAAGCGAATGGATATTACGCCAAGCGGCGGCGTTTGCCTACTTGCCGACGACCTGTATTGAAAAAATTTTCCGCCATGGCGGAAAATGCGCGTTTATTGCCCGGATGCGCCGCTTCCGGGTTCCGCCAGCCTCGGCATCGCGAGGGCGTGGAGCGCATCCGTCGCCGTAAGTAAGAAACCCATATATGGACGCAAATCCGAATGGCGGATTCTCCACGCCGTGCGGAGAATGTGCCGATTCGCTGGCGGCCCGCACGGCGCGCCCAAGGGATTGTAAATATAAACAATGTATTATAAAATTCATATCTACTTTTTTGGCGGCGCCTTGCTGTGTGGATCGTGCTATATTTACAGTAAATGCTATCGTGGCGGCAAAAAAAATAGTAGGAGCCGAATTGAAACCCCGGCATGGACTGGATATAATTTTCAGCATATTTTTATGATTTGGCTGTGCGTGTTCAAGGGCGGTCTGCTACAGGTCCACTGGATGCCGCGGGTAGCAATAATAATTTCAGGAACCTTGTTGTTTTTCGTCCGGAGGGTAGTACGGTGAGCTTCTTTGGTCAGATTTTTTCCTTCCTCCGCAGGAAATCCCAGCCCTCGGTGATCGAGGAAGATCTGGAGGAGCGCCGTCTGCGCCCGCGCGTCAACCCCAGGGAGGAGACGCGGATTCTCGTGATCGACGACTCCCCGACGATCCTTACGGCGATGAAACGCTTCCTTGAATCGGCGCACTGTGTCTTCCTGGGGGCGCTCGATGCGAAAATGGGCATGGAAGTCGCCCTCACCCAGAAGCCGGACATGATTTTCCTCGACATCGTCATGCCTGGCATCAACGGCTTCGCGGCCCTGCGCGCCCTGCGAAAGAATGCCCGAACGCGGGATATCCCTATTGTCATGATGAGCGGCAACGAGCAGGCCAAGGCGCAGTTTTTCGGTGCGCACATCGGCGCCGACGATTTCATGAAAAAACCGTTTTCCCGTTTCGAGGTGTTCGCCCACATTGCCCGCCTGCTCGACGAAGACTCTGTTCCACGGCGTCCGCCGCTGGATTTGCCCGAAAGCGCCCAGGCGGCGAGGCCGAAATCCGCCGCGGTAGCGCCGCCGCCTGAAAGCGCCGCCGTCCGGAAAGTGGATGACAACGATGACGCGGACGCCCCCCCGGCCGCTTCCCGGAAGACTGGCGAGAGTCATCATGCGGCGCAGCCGAAGCCTGTTGCCGTCGTCAAGCCCAAGCCCAAGGCCAAGGTCAAGCCTTCTGCCGAGACGGTCGTCGCGTTGGCCGAACAGCCCGCCGCGGTCTCCGGCTACACGCCGCCATCCGCCCAGGTGGTTTCCATTGCGCCGCCTCCGCTCGCGGTTCCGACTATCTCTCCGGAACTGCTGAACCGGATTGCGCGTCTGGCGCAGCTTGCCCAGTCCGATCCCGAAGCACTGAAGGCGCTGGTCGTTCTCTCGTCGCAACTGTGTGCGCAATTCATCGAGGCGAACGGAAGAACGCCCATGGAAACGGCTACGCGCACGCGGGCGACTGCCACGGCTACCTGAACCCGAAAGACCGGGAAGTGTCCATCTATCTTCCCGGCGTCCTTCACCGTCGGCGGTTCCGCCGACGGTGAAGCTTGCACATCCCGTGCGGGGCAGGCGCGATAGAATGGTGCCTGCCCCGCAATTCCGCTGCCCGCGGCGGAGTTGCGCCATCCAGGGCCGTGAGCTTTCGGAAAATGGAGAACCTGCATGAAACTCACCAGCAGCAGTTTTGCCGAGGGACAAAAAATTCCGGGCGAATTCGCTTTCGCCGTCCAGGATGCCGTTCATCATGTCAGCCTGGGCCATAATCGCAATCCTCATCTTGTCTGGAGCGAGGTTCCCGAAGGCGTAAAAAGCTTTGTCGTGATCTGTCACGACCCGGATTCGCCAAGCAAGGGCGATGACGTCAATCAGGAAGGACGCAGTGTGCCCGCCAATCTGGAGCGGGCCGTTTTTTTCCATTGGGTGCTGGTGGATTTGCCCGCCAGTCTGCGGGAAATCGCCGCCGGCGAGTTTTCGCGCGAAGTCACGCCGCGCGGCAAATCCGGCCCCACCGCGCCGCACGGCGCGCGGCGCGGCATCAATGATTACACTCACTGGTTCGCCGGCGACCACGACATGCGTGGCGACTACTACGGTTATGACGGCCCTTGCCCGCCGTGGAACGACGAAATCCCCCATCGCTACGTGTTCACGCTTTATGCGGTGGATGTGGAGCGTCTTCCGGTCAAGGGGCGCTTCGACGCCCCGGATGTCCGCGCCGCCTTGCAGGGGCACATCCTGGCCGAAGCCAGCCTCACCGGTATCTACAGCCTGAATCCGGCGGTGGCTTGAACGCTCTGGTGTTCGCGGCGGCAAGAACGGGAATTCCGGTTGCTATTCTAGACAAAAATCAATATTTTTGTCTAGAATAGAGAACATGCCTCGTAAAGCACCCATCGTCTTCCCGCAGGAACAACGCCTGCTCTCCGAACTGGGAGAGCGGTTGCGCCTTGCCCGTCTGCGGCGCAAGCTGAGCAATGCCGTTGTGGCTCAGCGGGCGGGCATCTCCCGAACAACCCTGTACAAGGTGGAAGCCGGCGACCCGGGGGCCACCATGGGCTCCTATGTTCGGGTACTGGCCGTACTTGGCTTGGAGAACGATCTTCAGACACTGGCCGCCGACGACAAGGTCGGACGGAAATTGCAGGATCTGGCCCTGGCGCCACCGACGCGCCGGCCACGCACAGCCAACAAGCACACCGATTTGGCCGCGCCGCCCGGCACGGAGCGGTCGTCATGAGTCCACAGGACAACGTGCTGGAAGTGTGGCTCGACAGCGACCTCGGTCCCGCATGCCAGGTCGGCGCTCTGGCGCATGATCGCGGCCAGATCCGCTTCCACTATGACCGCGGCTGGCTGAACGCCCCCTGGGCATTCGCACTCGATCCGGATCTGTCACTCGACGAACACCCCTTCTTTCCGAAACCGGAGCTCGGCAACTTCGGCATTTTCCTGGATTCGTCGCCCGACCGTTGGGGTCAGACCCTGATGAAGCGCCGCGAGGCGTTGCAGGCCAGGGACGAAAGGCGGGCGCCGCGCACCCTCTATGCCTGGGATTTCCTGATTGGCGTGCAGGACTTCACACGCCAGGGAGCCTTGCGCTTTCGTCGGGCGGGCACCGACACCTTCCTCGGCAACGAAAAGAGAGCAGCCCCGCCGGTGACCACCCTGCGCGAACTTGAGACGGTCGCCCATCAACTCAGTTGTCGCCGGATAGACGACCTCGACGCATTGCGGAAATGGCTTGCCGTGTTGGTGGCCCCCGGCGCGTCCCTCGGCGGCGCTCGACCGAAGGCCAACTTTACAGAGACCGACGGTTCCCTCTGGATCGGTAAGTTCCCCGCGCGTGACGACGACCGGAACGTGGGCGCCTGGGAGTACGTGGTTCATACCCTGGCTCGAAAGGCCAGTGTGGACGTGCCTCCCGCCAGACTGATCCGGCTGAGCAACGACTTCCACACCTTCTGCGTCCAACGCTTCGACCGTTTGCGGGAAACGCGGCGCTTCTATGCTTCGGCCATGACCTTGCTCCGTAAGGAACATAGCGAAGGCACGAGCTATCTCGAACTGGCGCAATTCCTGCGCGCCCAGGGCGATGCCGCGCACGCGAACACCGACTTGGCGCAGTTGTTCCGGCGCGTCGCCTTCAATGTCGCGGTTGGCAATCGGGACGACCATCTTCGCAACCATGGGTTCGTGCTGGGCGAGACAGGGTGGCGGCTGGCTCCCGCCTTCGACGTCAACCCGAACATCGACAAAGCCGAGCATATCCTGAATCTCGACGATGCGGACAACCGGCCGAACCTGGAGACGGTTCTCGGCACGGCGATGTTCTATGGGCTTGGCGGCGCCCAGGCTCGACAGATCGTGGAAGAAGTCGCAACGGCGGTTGATGGATGGCAAGACGCCGCGCGGGGAGCCCGCATCGCGGGCGCCGACATCAACCTGATGGCTGGCGCCTTTTCGGCCCATGCGGAATTTCGTGCGTCGGCAGCTTATGGAACCTGACGGATTTCCATGGAAACTACGTTGGAGCGGGTGAAGGGAATCGAACCCTCGTCATAAGCTTGGAAGGCTTCTGCTCTACCATTGAGCTACACCCGCCCTGCCCGGGAACCGGCCCATCGCCGAGCGGCCCGGCTGCTCCACTCGATAAGTGGTGGAGGGGGAAGGATTCGAACCTTCGAAGGCTGTGCCGCCGGATTTACAGTCCGGACCCGTTGACCGCTTGGGTAACCCCTCCAAACGCGAAGCCCTGCATTATAGTGCCGATCGAGGGGTTGTCAAACGCTTTCGGCGAATGCCGGTGGGATTGCATGACGGCTGCGGAAGCGGCCATGGAACAGTGACATGGCTCCGGCGTTTGCCGGAAGCGCGGGTAAAGGCGTTTACGCGCCGGCGTCGGGATTTGCCGCAATACCCGCGTGGTGTGCGGTACTTTTCCGGTAGACTCGCCGCATTTCCGTAATGCTGTCTTGTCAATGGGTTCCCTGCCGCCGGTCGCCACCACGACTCACTCCGCCGCGCCGCGCCTGGGCGAATTGCTCGTGCGTCTCAACCGGCTGTCGATGCGCGATCTCGAACAGGCGCTGGCGGCACAGGGCGAGATCGGCGATTTGCTCGGCAGGGTGCTGGTGCGGCTTGGATTGCTCACCGAGGCCGACATCGCCCGCGTCCTGAGCGTGCAACTCCGCCTGAAACTGGCGAAAACCGAGGATTTCCCCAAGACGCCCTTGCAGGTTCCCGGCATCGAACCCAATTACCTTCTTGCGCATTCGGTGCTGCCGCTGGGGATCGAGGACGGCAAACTCTACGTGGCGATGGCGACGCCGCAGGACGCGTTCACCATCAAGGCCCTGCGGCTGGCGACGGGGCTGCGGGTCAGGCCGCGGGTGGCGATCGAAAGCGAATTGCGCGCCGCGCTCGAACGCCTGTACGCGCAGCCGGAAGAAGACGAAGGCGGGGAAGACCCGGCTTCGTTCGATTTCACGGGCGGCGACAGCGAGTTCGTCGAGCATCTGAAAGATCTGGCGAGCGAAGCGCCGGTGATCCGTTTCGTCAATCAGATCGTCGCCAGGGTCGTCGACTTGCGGGCATCCGACATCCATCTCGAACCCTTCGAGGACGGATTGCATGTGCGCTACCGCGTGGACGGCGTGTTGCAGGAGGCGGAAAGGGCCGATGCCGCGCTCGCGGCGGCGGTGACCTCCCGCATCAAGCTCATGGCGCATCTGAACATCGCCGAACGGCGGCTGCCGCAGGATGGGCGGATCAAGAACCGCGTCCAGGGGCATGAACTGGATTTGCGCGTATCCACCCTGCCCACGATGCACGGCGAAAGCGTGGTGATGCGCGTGCTCGACCGCGCCAGTATCCGGCTCCAACTCGAAGACATGGGATTTTCGCCCGATACGCTGGCGCGTTACCGCGCGCTGATCGAGCGCCCGCATGGCATCCTGCTCGTCACCGGCCCCACCGGCTCCGGGAAGACCACGACGCTTTATGCCTCGCTCACCAAGCTCAACGCCGGCGCGCTCAAGATTCTCACGGTCGAGGATCCCGTGGAGTACCAGCTTTCCGGCATCAACCAGGTGCAGGTGCAGGCGCAGATCGGCATGAGTTTCGCCAACGCGCTGCGCTCGATCCTGCGGCAAGACCCGGACATCATCATGATCGGGGAAATGCGCGATACCGAAACCGCGCAGATTGCCGTGCAGTCGGCGCTGACCGGCCATCTCGTGTTGTCGACGCTGCACACCAATACGGCGTCGGGGGCCATCATCCGCCTCGAAGACATGGGGGTGGAACGCTATCTCATTACCTCGTCGGTCAACGGCGTGCTTTCGCAACGGCTGGTGCGCCGCCTTTGCCCGCAGTGCCGCAAGCCCGTGGCGCTGGCCGCCGACGTAATGCGGAAAACCGGCCTCGCGCGCTTCATGCCGCCCGGCGGCAATACCGCGTATGTCGCGGGCGGCTGCGCCGCGTGCAAGCACACGGGCTACTTCGGGCGCACGTCGATCCATGAGTTGTTCGTGATGGATGCCGCCGCGCACGAGGCCATTCTCGGCGGCGCGGACGCCACCGCGCTCCACAATGTCGCGCGCCGGGGCGGCATGTTGACGCTTTACGAGGACGGCCTGCGCAAAGTGGCCGCCGGCGTCAGTTCCATGGAAGAAGTGCTGCGCGTCACGCAGGACCAAGGCGATGCCTGAGTTCGTCTGGCAGGCCGCGAAGGCCGATGGCAGCGTGCGGGAGGGCAGGGCGTCCGCCGCCAGCCGCGAGGCGGTCAGCCGCCAGTTGTTGGGGCAGGGCTTGACGCCGCTCAAGGTCGTGGAGGCGGCGGCATTCGATGCCGGACGCGCCGCGCCCGCGTCCGGCGCGGACAAATCCGCGTTTCGCGGGCGCGACAAAGGCGTCGCCGCCGCCGATATTCGTGCGCTCACCAACGAACTGGCGGTAATGCTGCGCGCCGGGCTGCCGCTCGACCGCGCCCTGCGGATATTGATCGGCATGGCGTCCCGGCCTTCGGTGGGCGCGCTGCTCGACGATATTTTCAAGTCGGTCAAGGCCGGGCGCGGCTTGTCGCAGGCGCTCGCGCCGCATCGGGCGCTTTTCGGCGATTTCTACATCAACATGGTGCGCTCCGGCGAGGCGGGCGGCCAACTCGCCGAAGTGCTCGACCGCCTCGCCGAACATCTCGAACGCCTCCGGGCGCTGCGCGAGTCGGTGATCTCGGCCCTCATTTATCCGGCAATTCTCGTCTTCGTCGCGGCGATTTCGGTCGTTCTCATGCTCGGCGTCGTCGTGCCGCAGTTCGAGACGCTTTTCAGCGATCTCGGCGACGCCCTGCCGATGCCGACCCGCATCATCGTGGCAGCCGGGCATTTTTTTGCCGACTGGTGGTGGGCGATGGCCCTGGCCGTGGCGATACTCGCGCCGGGCCTGCGCCGCTGGCTCGCCACGCCCGCCGGGCAGGCCCGGCGCGACGACTGCCTGCTGAAGTTGCCGGTGATCGGCGCGGTGGCGCAAAAATACGAGGCGACCCGCTTTACCCGCAGCATGGGCACCCTGCTCGGCAACGGCGTGCCCATCGTCACCGCGCTTCGGATCGCCTCGGATACCATGTCCAACCGCAGGCTGCGCGCGGCCATGGACGGCGTGGCCCCGGCGATCAAGCAGGGCGGGCGGCTGGCCGACGCCTTGCAGGCGACGGGCCTTTTTACGCCGCTGGCGCTCAACATGGTGCGCCTCGGCGAAGAAACCGGACGGCTCGACGCCATGCTGCTCGAACTGGCGCGGGTGCATGACGGCGAGGTCGAAGCGGGCATCAAGCGCCTGCTCGCCCTGCTCGAACCGGCGCTCATCCTGATCCTGGGCGCGGCGATCGCTTCGATCATCGTCGCCATCCTGCTCGGCATCCTGTCGGTCAACGAATTGGCGGGATAGCGTCCGGAGTCCTACAATCGCGCTGTCCGCCCGGCCTGGGCGCAACCTTGTCCGAATCGAAACGCCATGAACCATTCCGCATCCCCTCACGAAAGCCTCGCCTGTCGCCACGCGGGTTTTACCCTCCTGGAACTGCTCGTCGTACTGGCCATTCTCGCCCTGCTCGGGGGGTTGGTCGGCCCCAAGGTCATGAGCCAGCTCGGCGGGGCCAAGACGAAAACCGCCAGCGTGCAGATCAAGGATCTTGAAAATGCGGCGCAAATGTTCAAGCTCGATGTCGGCCGCTATCCCGGCGCGGCGGAAGGTCTCGGCGCGCTGGTGGCGCGTCCCGCCGCCGCGCCGGGCTGGAATGGCCCCTATCTCGAAAAGAACAACGTGCCCAAGGACCCGTGGGGCAGGGATTATCTCTATGAAGCGCCCGGCAGGCACGGCGACATCGACATTTATTCCCTGGGCAAGGACGGCTCCCCCGGCGGCGATGGTGAGAACGCCGATGTCGGCAACTGGTGACGGATCGTTTCCGCGCCGTGCGCCTTTGAGGACGCGCAGCCTGCGTCCGGGCGGCTTTACGCTGCTCGAATTGATCGTGGCGCTTGCCGTGGCCGGACTGGCCGCTGGCGCGTCGATCGCCGCTTATCCGAAAATGCGCGCCTCCATGGAATACCGGAGCGCCCTGCGCGGCGTGCTCGCGGGCATGAACAAGGCGCGCGTCGAGGCCGTGCGCGGCGGTCGGGCCACAGTGTTCTACATCGATCCGGAAACGCGCGCCTATGGGGTGGACGGCAAGACGCTCGGCCATTTTCCGGACTCGGTCGACGTGCAATTCACCGTTGCCGGACAGGAAGTCGATAGCCGCGGGCGGGGGCATATCCGCTTTCACCCCGAAGGCGGCGCGACCGGCGGCAGCGTCGACCTCCTGCGCGGGCCGGGTTCGGGCGTGCGCCTGCGGGTCGACTGGCTGTTCGGCTCGGTCGAGCAGAAGGAAGTTTCCGGATGAAGCGGGCGGCGATGCGCCGTCGGGGCGGGTTTTCCCTGCTGGAAGTCGTCGTCGCCATGGCGATCATGGCAATGTCGCTCGGAGCGATTTACCGGGCCGGCGGCGGTGCGCTGCGCGGCGTGCTCGAAGCCGAAGCGCGCACCCGCGCCACCGCGCTGGCGCTGGCGCTGCTCGACGGGCAATGGAGCGTGCCGCCCGAGGGCTTGCGCAGCAGCGGCAGCGCCGGAGGCATGAACTGGCAACTCGCCGCCGCGCCTTTCCAACCCCGGCGGGAGAAGGGTTGGGCATTGCACCGGGTCGAAGCGAGCGTCAGCTGGGACAATGGGCGTCGCGGCCTGAAACTGACAAGTTTGCTGCCCGAACGCCGGTCGCCGCTGGATTCGGCGCGGCAAACGGAATAACGGGCGGCGAAGATCCATGGCGTCCGCGCTGAACCTGCCCCCCCGAAAGCAGGCATTCCCGGCGGGAAGCGGCATCGCGCGGGGCTTCACCCTGGTCGAAGTCGTCATCGCGCTGGCCTTGATGTCGTTCATCATGCTGGGGCTGGTAAGCGCCTTTGCCACGCTGGGAAAAACCGCCACGCGGCTCGACGAACACGCGGGCAGGGGCGGGCGCGAGTGGCTGGCGGGCGAATTCCTGCGCGCCACCCTGTCTTCCGCCATCGGCCAGATCAAGCAGACGCTGCCAGACCAAAGCGAGGCGATCCATTTTCGCGGCGGGCCGACGACAGTGCAGTGGCTTGGCGTCATGCCCGCGCGCCACGGCGTCGGCGGCCTGCATCGCTTCATGATCGGTCTCGAACCTTGCGGTTCCGGCATGTGCCTGACGCTGCATTACGCGCCCTACGTCAAGGAAGATACATTCGCCGGCGCCGCCGCCGTCTTCCAGACGCAAACATTGACCGAGGAAGTCTCCGGTTTTCGCATCGCCTATCAAAGCCATCCCGCCCGCGTCGACGAGGAGGCGGTATGGCGCGAAGACTGGACCGATACCGACAATCTGCCCGCGCGGGTGCGTATCGAACTCGCGGCCAGGGGCGCGGCCTGGCCGCCCGTAGTCGCCTCCCTCGGGGCCATCGACGAAGCGGGCGGCGAGCAGCGTAACCAGGTTTCCTCGTCGCCGCCCTTCCAGCTGTCACCGTTGCCATGACCGGCGGGACGATGCGCCGCCGCCTTTCCCGCCCGGCCTGCCGGGGATTCGCCCTTATCGCGGTATTGTGGTTCGTCGCGGCGCTCTCCGTGCTGGTGGCCGGGCTGCTGACGATATCAAGCGGCGAAATGCTGGAAACGCAACTCCGGCTCGACAGCGGGCGGACGGCGGCGCTCGGCGATGCGGCAATCCAGATCGCGGTGCTCGACTGGGCAAGCGCCGAGTCGCCGCCGGACCGTCTCCTGCATACACGTTATGTTTTTGAAGGGGTGGAGATCGAAGTCGAAATCGCGCCCGCTTCCGGCTACATCGACCTCAACAGCGCGCCGGAAAATCTGTTGCAAGCCCTGTTCCTGCATGGCGCGGGGCTGCCGCCGAATCAAGCGCGCCAATTGGCGCAGCGCGTCATCGACTGGCGCGACCAGGACGAAAGTCCCCTGCCGGACGGGGCCGAAGCCGACAGCTATGCCGCCGCCGGCCTGGGCTGGCGTCCGCGCAACGACCGCTTTCTCGCGCCCGAGGACTTGATGCAGGTTCTCGGCGTCGATTTCGATCTCTTTGCTAGAATCCAACCCTTTACGACCGTCTGGTCTTCGGGTGGAGCGGGCGTCAACCCCATGTCGGCGTCCATGCCGGTACTCACCGTGCTGTGCCAGGGCAACGACGGCGAGGCGAAGCGCATTGCCATGGCCCGCGACGCCGGGGAAACCGGCATCGACACCTCCACGCTCGAACAGACATTCCTGAGGGCGGGAAACGTGGGCAATGTCTTGCATGTGCTGGCCTCGATGCCGGCGGACGGCGGACGGCGCGCCGTGCGGGGGCGCTGGCTGTTGCTCGAGTCCGACCCGGACGGCACGCCATGGCGGACGATACGCGCGGAACCCGTGCATTTCACGGCGGCGGACGGATCATGACCACGGAACGGGCGCGCGGCAAGCTCATGCTTTTCGGGTTCGACCTGGCCCGGATACCGGATTTTTTGCGCCAGGGCTGGAGCGAAGCCCTGCAATGGCCGTTTTTCGTCCGCCTGCTGCCGCCCGAACCCGTGCGCGTGCGCCATGCGGACGGCAGCAAGGGTGTGTGGCCCGCCGGCCCCGATTCGGGCGCTTATGCCGCCAATGCCCTTGTGCTGCCCGAAAGCCTGCTGCTGCGCCGTCTGTTGCCCATGCCTTCCCTGGCCGCCCCGGCCCAGCGGGAAGCCATCGGACTGGCGCTGACCGGCGCAAGCCCCTTCCCGCCCGAAAAAACCGTCTGGGGCTGGCGGGCGAGACCGACGGCTTCCGGCGTGGAAGTCGAACTGGTCATGGCCTCGCGCGAACACGTCGATGATTTTCTTTCCCGCGCGGTCAACCGGCACTACTTGTCCGGTGTCGAAATCTGGGCCATGAATACCGCCGGGGACGCGCCCATCGTCCTGCAAGGCTATGGCGAAGGGCGGCGCACGATGCGAACGCGCCGCCGTTACTGGAAGCTCGGCGCGCTCACGGCCTTGTCCGCCTTTCTCTTTCTGGCGCTCCTCGCCTCGCCCATGCTCCGCAAGCAATGGGACGTGTCCGAACTCGACGCCCGGCTCGATGCCGCCGGACGGGAAGTCGCCACGGCAGTCGCCGACCGCGACGCCCTGGCGCAAGCTCATGCCCGGATGTCGGCCATGGCCGCCTATGCCAGCGGCCATCCGGACCCGCGGGCGCTTCTCGGGCGTCTGTCGATATTGCTGCCCGATACCGTTCATCTGACTCGCCTCGAACTGCATGGCCGCAGCGTCGCCATCGCCGGCCTGGCCGACAATGCCGCCAGGATCATGGAAATCCTGACCGCGCAGCCCGGTTTCCACGACGTGCGCGCCCCTGCGGCGATCGCCCGCGACCCGGCAAGCGGACAAGAATCGTTTTCGGTCGAATTCCGCTTCAGCGACGACGACGCCCCGGAACCCGGAGCGGGACAGACCGGAACGGACGCTTCATGATGCGCGTCCCCTTCACCGCATCTTCCTTCCGCTTTCTCCGCAGCCGGGCGGGCCTGTCCGTCGCCCTGTCCGTTCTCGCCGCGCTCGTCCCCGTATTCTTCGCCGCGGGCTGCCTCATACACCAATGGTTTTCGGCCAGCGCCGCCCTTGAACAAGGCGAATCGCGGCTCGCCCGGTTGCGGGGCCTGCGCGATGCGGCGCAACAGGTGCGGGAAGCGCGCGAAGCCGCCGAAGGCGCGCTGCTGGCGACGGCCTATTCGGGCGAACTGCCCGCCGACCGCGTCGGCGCCGACTTGCAACAACGGCTGCGCACCGCCGCCGACAGCGCCGGCATGGCAATCGGCGGCAGCCAGGTCGTCGAAGGCAAGACGGAAGACGGCTTCGGGCAAGTCGTAGTGGCCATGAGCTTTGAAGCTTCGCACGAGCAATTGCAGCAATTCTTGCAGATGCTCGTCCAACAGACGCCCACGGTATACGTCGATGGCCTTACCCTCGCGGCGGGACGCAATGCCAATGGACATCTGGCCGTGCAGGCGCGGTTCAGCGTGTTGAGGCAGGCATCGTGAAACCGGAAAAGCCGAAACCGGAATCGCCCGCCCGCCGCCCCGATCCCGTCGCGCGCCTGGCCTGGATCTGCCTCGCGCTGAGCGTGGCGATTGCCTTCTATTGGCTGATATGGGGTTCCGCGCGTCCCTTGCCCGCGCCGGTCGCCCCCGATCCCGCCATGCTCGCGGTTCGCCCCGTCGCCCTGCCCGCGGCTGCGCCCGAGGCCGTCGCGGCCATTACCGCGCGCCCCTTGTTCCTGCCTGGCCGTCAGGCGCAGGGTCACGCCTTTCCCGGCGCGATGTCCGCGCCCATAGAGACGGATACTCTCAGCGGCGTCCGCCTCATCGGCGTCGCCTCCGAACTGGACGGCGGCATCGCCATCATCTCGCACGGAGGACGGCAATCGCGCGTGCGTCAGGGCGAAGAATTCGATGGCTGGACGCTCGACCGCATCCAGGACAATGTCGCGTACTTCGCGAGGGGCGGCGAAATGCGCGACCTGCCATTGATGCGCGGCTCCGGCCAGACGCCTCCCGGCGGTGCGCCCCGGCCGCCGCCCTATCCCCATATGCCGCCCGGTGCGAGGCCCCCCGGCGGCAACATGCCCGACGGCGCCCCCCAGACGCCCTATCCCTACATGCCGCCCAATGCGCCCCCCCCCGCTGGCGGCATGCCTGGCGACGCATCCCCGCCGCCCTATCCCTATCTGCCGCCCGGCGCGGAGGGCATCGACGGCATGCCGCCCTCATTCCCGCCCCTTCCCCCGCCGGGAGAGGGCTGACGGGGCTGCCGCAACGGATGCCTCATCGGCGGGGAGAAACGCGCCCCGCATCGTCTTCGATCTCGGAAAGCACCTCCAGCGTCACCGGATGCAGCACGACCTCCACCTCGATACCCGCCGCGTTGCGCGCCTCGGCCTCCCAAAAAGCATCGTCCAGTTCGACGTCCCTGATTTGCCTGTAGCCCAGGCTTTGCAGGCGCGCTATCACATTCCTGGCGCTGGCGGTGCCTTGTCCTCCCGCCTCGACGATCCGGTTGTCGCCGTCGATCAGCACATCGACGCGCGCGCCGCCATGGGCAGTGACTTCCGCCGTCCAGAAACCGTGGCGCAAT
Source organism: Azoarcus sp. (assembly GCA_031265765.1). Taxonomy (GTDB): domain Bacteria; phylum Pseudomonadota; class Gammaproteobacteria; order Burkholderiales; family Rhodocyclaceae; genus WRNU01. The sequence continues at coordinate 1,464 of JAISCE010000021.1, read as the reverse complement.
TTCAGATCGTGGATAGCGGTATAAGCCTTCGCTTGCAGAATCTCGCGGGCCTCCTGTGCGGAAGCCGCCGCCGTGGCCGCCGAACCGTGCAGCAGCATCAGCGCCAGTCCGGCGCTGGCAAGACCGTTTCTCAAGGTATGATGGCGATTGGGCATTTCAACTCTCCTTTTCACTGAATTGTCGGAAAACCAGTTGGCGTCCACAACGTAATCTACGAAATAGGGATTCTGGATGCAAGCTGTCCGAACCGACGCGGCGATGGTTCCGTCGATGACACCGAAGCGTTGGCTTTTCTGCTTTTCGGCGCTCGCCCTGTGCGCGCCGGTCGCCTGTTTCGTCTGGTATTTCCGGCTGTTCGCGCTCCTCTGGTACTGGCCGGACGCGGAAACCGGCAAATCCGGCCTCGGCTTGACGTCCTATCGAACCGTCATCGAAGCCCGGCCCATCGCGGGCCTGAAGGACAACGTCTCGGCACTGACCTACGACCCCCGAAGCGGCACCCTGTTCACCGTCATCAACAACCCGCCGCAGATCGCGGAACTCACGACGGACGGCGAACTGCTCAGGACGATCCCGGTCGACGGCGCGCAAGACCCTGAAGGCATCACCCATATGCGGAATGAATTATTCGTGCTTGCCGACGAACGCAGGTACGAAATCCGCCGCATCCCGGTCACGCGGCAAACCGACCGCATCGACCTTGGCGGCATGCCCCGGCTCGCCCTGGACATCATGTCCGGCGGCAACCTCGGCTTCGAGGGCCTCGCCTGGAACGAAAAACGGCAACGCCTGTTCGTCGCCAAGGAAAAAACACCGGCGACCGTCTTCGTCATCGATGGACTGTCGGAATGGGACGGCAGAATGAACCTGCAAATCCGCGAATGGCGGGCCCGGCAACCCTTCGCGCGCTTCATGCGCGACCTGTCCTCCCTGAGCCTGGTCGACACGACCGGCAACCTCCTGCTCCTGAGCGACGAATCCGCCCTGCTGGCCGAATACGCCCCCGATGGCGAACTGCTCGGTATCCTGCTCCTGTGGCCTGGCTGGCATGGCCTGACGCGCCCTGTGCCGCAGGCCGAAGGCGTGACGGTCGACGAAAACGGCGTCATCTACATGGTTTCCGAGCCCAATCTGTTTTACCGCTTCGAGCCCCAGGCCGCGCGCCATCCGAAAAAACGCCGGTAAGGGAGGTGCCGCGCTCATGGCGTATCTATCGGGCGCGGTGAAATCCCCGCGCCGATGCCGCGCGCTTCAATGCGGATCCGGCGGCGAACCCAATACGTCCGTCAGGCTTGCCGCCTCCAGCACGGCGTCGGCCCAGGTTTCCAGTTGGGCGGCATCGGCCTGGCGCAGACGCGCCCGCGCCCATTCCGGCAAGGAGCCGAAGCGGCGTGCCAACAAGCGGGCGAGAACAGCCGCCTCGCCTTCCGTGCGTCCTTCCATGCGTCCTTCCATACGGCCTTC
>JAISCE010000086.1 GCA_031265765.1 Azoarcus sp. | reverse complement strand
TCGCCGCCGTCCCGAGAATCAGGCCCATGGACATCGTGTGCTGCACGATCTGGATGCCGCTTACGAGCCGCATCATGCCATGCACGTTCACCAGGAATTCCTGCATCGCCTCGCGGGCGTAACCCGCTTCGCGCCCGGCGTGCGAGAAAAGCTTGACCGTGGCGATATTGGTGTAAGCATCGGTGATGCGCCCCGTCATCGAAGCGCGGGCATCGGCCTGCGCCTTCGAGACGCGCGCCAGGCGCGGCACGAAATAGCACAGCGCCCCGATGTAGCAAGCAAGCCAGCCGAACAGGGGAACGAGCAGCCAACCATCGAAGCCCCCCGCGATCGCCGTCAGCGTCGCAAAATAGATCAGGGCGAAAACGAGAATGTCGGTCACGATGAAGCAGGTATCGCGCACCGCGAGCGCGGTCTGCATCACTTTGGCCGAAACGCGGCCAGCGAATTCGTCTTGATAGAAACTCATGCTTTGCCCAAGCATGAGGCGGTGGAAATTCCAACGCAGCCGCATGGCGAAATTGCCCGCCAGCGCCTGATGCTTTACCAGCGTTTGCAGCAACACCACGACGACGCTGGCGGCGATGATCCCCGCCAGCCACAGCAGGCGCGGCCCTTCGCTCACCCAAAGCTGCGTCGGATCGACGCTCGACAGCCAGTCCACCACCTTGCCCAGCATGGCGAAAAGCAGCGCCTCGAAAGCCCCCGTCAGCGCCGTACATAACATCATGGCGACGATCAGACCCCGCGTTCCCCGGGTGCATTGCCACAGGAAGTTCAAAAACCCGCGCGACGGCGCGGGCGGAGGCGATCCGGGGTAAGGATCGACGAGTTTTTCAAACAGACTGAACATGTTTAGTCCCACGTCTGTAATCAAGGTAGTTGGCAATCTTCACGAAGTCCGCGACCGGCAGGCGTTCGGCGCGCAGGCCCGGATCGATGCCGAGTGCGGCAAAGTCGATTTCGGCAAGGAAGTCCCGCAAGGTATTGCGCAGGGTTTTACGGCGCTGGCCGAAAGCGGCGGCAACGATGCGGCCCAGCAGCGCCTCATCCCGCGCCCGGCATTCCGCCACCGGCAGCGGCGTCATGCGCACGATGCTGGAGGTGACTTTGGGTACGGGACGAAATGCGCCGGGCGGCACGTCGAACAGCCTGTCCATGTGGAAGCGGTATTGCAGCATGACCGACAGGCGCCCGTAGTCGGCGGTGCCGGGGGCGGCCGCCATGCGCATGACGACTTCTTTTTGCAGCATGAAGGTCAGGTCGCGCAGGCGATCGGCGAAACGGGCGAGGTGAAAGAGGAGCGGCGTGGAAATGTTGTAGGGCAAGTTGCCGGTCACCCGCAGCGGCGGCGCGTTTTCTCCGGTCAGGGCGGCGAAATCGAATTTGAGCGCATCGCTTTCGTGGAGCGTCAGTTGGCCGGGGCCGTAGCGTTCGCGCAGGCGGGCGGCGAGATCGCGGTCGATTTCAATGGCATGCAGATGGCCGAGATGTTCGAGCAGCGGCGCGGTGAGCGCGCCGAGGCCGGGGCCGATTTCGACCACGACCTCGCCCGCTTGCGGACGGATTGCCGCGACGATGCGGGCGACGATGCGAGGGTCGGCAAGGAAATTCTGGCCGAAACGGCGGCGGGCGGCATGGCCGCCCACACGCACGCTTTCGCTCATGCGCTCCGCCGCCTGGCGTTCGCCATGTCGATCGCCAGTTCGACCGCCGCGAAAAGGCTGCCGGGATCGGCTTTGCCGGTACCCGCCAGATCGAGCGCGGTGCCGTGGTCGACCGAGGTACGGACGATGGGCAGCCCGAGGGTGACGTTGACGCCGGAACCGAAGCTCGCGTGCTTGAGCACGGGCAAGCCCTGGTCGTGGTACATCGCCAGCACGGCATCGGCTTCCCGCAGGCGGTTCGACACGAACAGGGTGTCCGCCGGCAACGGCCCGGTAAGGTTCATGCCGCCGGCGCGCAGGCGTTCAAGCACTGGAGCGATGACGTCGATTTCTTCGCGCCCCATGTACCCGCCTTCGCCCGCGTGAGGGTTGAAACCGGCCACGAGGATGCGCGGTCTGGCAAGGCCGAAGCTAGCGATGAGGTCGTGATGGAGGATTTCGAGCGTGCGGGCGAGCCGTTCCCGGGTCAGCGCCTTCGCCACATCGATCAACGGCAGATGGGTGGTCGCCAGCGCCACGCGCATGCCGCCGCCAACCAGCATCATCACGACCGGCATCGCGCCGGTTTTGGCGGCAAGGTATTCGGTATGGCCGGAAAACGGGATGCCGGCATCGCAGATCACGCCTTTATGCACCGGCGCCGTGACCATGCCGCCGAAATCGCCCTGCATGCAGCCTTGCAGCGCACAATCGAGAACGTCGAGCACGTAGGCGGCGTTTCGCGGATCGGGCGCGCCAGCCAGCGCCGGGCGAATGAGCGGGCAATGAAGGACATCGAATACGCCTGTTTCCGTCGCCATGCCCGGTTTCCAGGGACGCACGACCAGCGCCTTGCCGGCGCGCTCCATGCGCTCCTCGATCAGATCGATATCGCCGATCACGACCAGATGCGCCGGAAATTGCCGTTCGGCCAGACGCACGCACAGTTCAGGCCCGACGCCCGAGGGTTCCCCGCTCGTTACAGCCAATACCAGCTGACGCGCCTTATCGGCGTTCTTCATCATTCAATCGCTCCCCCAACCGAAAGAACCGGTGTGCAGGTCAGCCGCGAACTTTTCAATCGGCGGCTTCCGGTTCCAGTCTGTATTCGACATAGGCGCTGTCGCGCAACTGGCGCTGCCAGTCTTCGAGCGCCTCGTCGCCCTTGCGCTGGAGCAGGATCATGCGCGCGGCATTGCGGCGATATTCTTCGCCCATGTCCTGTTTTCTGCGTTCCAGCACCTGGATGATATGCCAACCGTAAGACGAACGCACCGGGGCGCTGATTTCGTTAGGCAACAGCGCGTTCATGGCTTTTTCAAATTCGGGCACCATATCGCCGGGATTCACCCAGCCGAGATCGCCGCCGCGCGCGGCGGAAAGATCCGCCGAGTGCGCTTTGGCCAGTTCGGCGAAGTCCGTGCCATTGACGATGCGCTCGCGCAAGGCTTCGAGCCTCGCCATGATGTCGGCATCGGAAAGCACCTCGGAAGTCTTGAGCAGAATATGGCGGGCATGGGTTTGATCGACGACCGGCTGTGCGCCGGGGCCGTTTCCTTCGCGCTTTTCGAGCAGTTTGACGATGTGCAGCCCGGTGGCGGTAAGCATCGGCGTCGACATCTCGCCGGGTTCGAGTTTGGCGACCGCGTCGGCGTAGAAGTTGGGCATGCGCTCGCGGTCGCGCCAGCCGATTTCGCCGCCGCGGATGTTGTCCGGCGTGTCCGAACTGTCGGCTGCGACCTTGCCGAAATCTTCACCTTGATGCAGGCGCGACAGCACTTTGTCGGCGCGCGCGCGCAATACCTCCATTTGCGCCGCATTGGGGTTTTCCGGAACGCGCAGCACGATATGGGCAACACGGTATTCGAGGCCCGAAAGCGCGTCGGGGTGATTCTTGAGAAAATTGCCGATCTCGGCTTCGCTCACGTTGAGTTGGGCATTCACTTCGCTGGCGTGCAAGCGGTCGATCATGAGTTCGGCGCGCAGGTCGTCGCGGTATTTGCCCCAGGAAATACCATCCTGTTCGATGGAGGCGCGCAGTTTGTCAATGGAGACGCGGTTGTTGGCAGCGATGTTTCCGATTGCGTTGTCGATCATGGCTTCGTCGACCCGGATGGAAGCTTCGCGCGCCCGTTGCAGTTGCGCCCGCTCCACGATCATGTGTTCGAGTACCTGCCGTTCGAGTATTTTTGCGGGCGGAAGCTCCACCGACTGCTTTTTCAGGTTGTTGCTGGCGCGGGCCACCCGTTCGCGCAATTGCGACGAAGTAATGGCTTCGCTGTTGACGATGGCGACGATGCGGTCGACTTCGACGGCCAGCGCCGGAAGCGCCAACGCGGCGCAACCGGAAACAACGAGTATGCCGGCGAATATCCGGATCGGGAATCGGTTCATGGTCATTCGAGAATTTGTTTAAGATAGCGCGCCGCGATGTTCATTCAGTCCCCGAACGCGCCGCCGGATTCGTTGATCCTGCCGTAACCCGGCACACTGCGCCGAATCATGTTGACCACGTTTCCGCCAGGGCCAATGCTGGTGAAATCGTTGAGTTCGAGTTGCAGGAAAACCGTCTCATTGAATTTGTCCTCGCGCGTCGCATAACGGTGAGCGCCCATGCGCAACACCCAGCAACCGCCGTTGTATTCAAGCCCGGCAATGGCTTCGGTCAGGCGGGACTCGTTGAGCGAGTGGGTGAGCCGGGCCACGCCATACCATTTTCCCCACAATGGCCACTGCCCGGAGACATCCACGTCGCGCAGGATGTCGTGTACATAGCGATATCCGAGATTCAAGGCGCGGGTATGTCCGGGGTTATACCGCAAAGCCACGGAGTAACGTTCTGTTTCGTACTCGCGCGGGTTATATTGCCACAATGATTCAAGCGTGGTGTACTTGCCGATCCGCGCGGAAAGGCCCGCAAGCACATCGGCGCGCTTGCTGGTGCGCGCGGTCTCAAGCTCTACCGGCTTGCCCTGTTCGTCGAAATGGTTGAGCGTGACGCGCTGGTCCGTGAAGTAATAGCGTTGTCCAAGCAATAGCCGCAAGCGTTCAACGCCGGTCGCCGGATCGATCAGGCGCGAGGTGACGGCCGCGGTCAGCTGTCTGGCGTCGGCGAGGCGGTCGCCGCCGGTATAGAGGTTTTCGCTGAAGATCTGCGCAAAGCCAAAGTCATAACGGCTGGTATCGAACAGCGGAATGTCGTCCTGCCGCCGGTAAGGAATGCTGAGGTAGTACAGCCTCGGCTCCAGGGTTTGCACGTAATCCGTATCGAACAGGCGGGTTCCGCGCTCGAACGCCAGCCCCGAATCGAGCGAAAAAACCGGCGCGGAACGGGTGATTTCGTCGCGCATTCCCCCCACGGGCCGGTCGCGGTCGATGCTGTAGCGGGTGTAGTGCAGGCCGATCTTGGGGGTGAAGTAAAAGCTGGACCACTGCAAGGGCAGCGACACCTGCGGATAGGCCATCAGGCGGGAAGCGTCGACGTGGTCTTCACGCGGATGGGTGAAGCGCGTGAATTCGCTCTGCCAGGCGAAATCGAGCCCGGAAGTCCCGACGGCATTGCGGAACTCGCCCGGCCGCGTGGCATTGAGCGCGACCTGGGGCAGACGCCGGTAGGGCGTCACGACCGGATTCTCGGGATCGGGAGACAACGTCTGGTAGCTCTGGGCAAGCGCCGAGGCGCTCCACCAGCCGCCGCCGACGTACATCAACCGCCCTTCGCGCAACAGGTTGACCTTGGAAGCCATGGACACTCGCGTACTCAGATCCTCGAAATACTCATCGTCCGATACCGCATTGAGGTCGAGCGCGCCATACAGGCCGGGCGTCAGCCATTGCTGGTGCTGCAAGGAACCCAGCGAACGCCTTTGGCCGCTCTCGGCGTCGTGCGGCAGATATTCAACCCGCGTCGTGCCCTTGTAGCTCGCGCCCATATAGCGCGTTTCGACCCCCAGTTGCGTACCGCGCCGGCTCATGTAGCGCGGCGCCAGGGTCAGGTCGTAATTGGGCGCGATATTCCAGTAATAAGGCAGCGTAACGCCGAAGCCGGTCTTGGTCGAGGAATCCATCGTCGGCGGCAGCAACCCGGAATGGCGCTGCCCGGCGAGAGGGAATTCGGCCCACGGCAGCCAGACGAATGGAACGCCCTTGAAAACCACGCTGCTGTCGCGGGCGACGCCGATCTCCCGGTCATAATCGAGTTCGAGTTCCCCGGCCTTGATATACCAGTCGGGATCGGGCGCGGAACATGTCGACCAAGTCGCATTCCGGGCGCGATACTGGTTCTCGCCTTCGAGTTGCAGCAAATCCGCCTTGCCGCTGCCCGACACCCGCCGCGGCGGGCCGCCTTCTTCGAGAGGCGGGCGGCTGCGGGCCATCGAATACGCCGGTTCGCGGAATTCCCCTGTGCGCGGCCCCACGACCAAGGTGGCCGACGGCCCGGACATTTCGGCGCTGTCGCCCTGGCGCAGCCGGACATTGCCTTCGGCCACCACTTCGTCGGTCGGTTCGCGGTAAGTCAGGCGGTCGGCGGTCAAGGTCAGGGCATCGCGCTGCAATTCGACCTCCCCTTCGGCCACGATGTCTATCGCATGAGCGCCATAGATGCGCAACGCCGATATCCGGGTTTCGCCGGGCGCCCCTGTCCGGGAAGCGGCATCCGCCGTTTTCGGCCCGAACCCCGCCGTGGAAGCCAGCGCCAGCCAGCGGGCAGGCGTCACAGGGGCGTCCGGCGCGGCTTCGGCCGGCTTCTTCGTCTCGCAGATGTCATCCGCCGCGGTTCGCTTCTTCGCCTGTTTCCCGCCGGCGGGCGGGCAAGCATCCGCCGACGGTGAACCGTCGACGGCGAGCGCAGGCGCCACGGGCAGTTCCGGCGCGGAATCCGCCCACAGCACGCCCGACATGCAGCAAATCAGCAGTGGAAGCAAACGCACATGCGAATTCAGACCCAAAGCCCGCAAAATGATCCTCGTAAAAACAAAATGTGGAGCCGCATCGACCGCCTGATAGAATCGCCGGATTCTACACGAACCACTGCGGAGAACCCGCCTTGCCTCGCATAAAAGAGCCTGCCTTGCAAGAATCCGTCTCGCCTCGCATGAACCAACTTCGGCAATGGCTGGCGCAAACCTTGCCCAATACCCGCTGCGAACTTGCGCCCGCGTCGGCGGACGCCAGCTTCCGCCGTTACTTTCGTGTTGTTTTTCCCACGAAAGATGCCCCGCTCCCCGCGCCGGATCATGCCAGCCTGATCGTCATGGACGCGCCGCCCGGACACGAGGATTGTGCGCCATGGCTCGCCGTCGCCCGGCTGTTCGCCGGCACCGGCGTGCATGTCCCCAAGATACTGGCGGAAGATGTCGGGCAAGGCTTCCTGCTCATGTCCGATCTCGGCGACACGACCTATCTCGACAAGCTGCGCGCGCCCGGATGCACCCCGGTCGAGGCCGCGCGCCTTTATGCCGACGCAATCGGCGCGCTGCTTGCCATCCAGTCCGCCAGCCGTCCCGGCCTCCTGCCGGAATATTCCGGCGAATTGCTGCGCCGCGAACTGATGCTGTTCCCGGAATGGTACATCGCCCGCCACAAAGGCATATCGCTCGACGCTGGGGACGAAGCCGCGCTGATGGCCGTTTTCGACAAAATCATCGCCGTCAACCTCGCGGAACCCCAAGTCTTCGTACACCGCGACTACCACTCGCGCAACCTGATGTACATCGCCGACGCCCTCAACCCAGGCATCATCGACTTCCAGGACGCGGTCTACGGCCCGCTCACCTACGATCTGGCCTCGCTCCTGAAGGATGCCTATATCGAATGGAAAGAGGACTTCACCCTCGACCTCCTCGCGCGCTACTGGGAAACGGCGCGCAAGCACAACCTGCCGGTGCGTACCGACTTCGCCGATTTCCACCGCGACTACGAATGGATGAGCGTGCAACGCCACATCAAGGTCATCGGCATCTTCGCCCGCCTCGCCCACCGCGACGGCAAGGACGGCTACCTCGCCAGCATGCCGCTGCTGCTGCGCTACCTGCGCAAAACCTGCGGACGCTACCGCGAACTCGGCCCCCTGCTCAAACTGCTCGACAAGCTCGACCCGGAGACGGTCGAACACGGCTACACCTTCTGACCCCGGCCGACGCCCATGCTCGAAACCCTTGGCATTCCCAACATATGGGTCGGCGTCAGCCTCGCGCTGGCGCTCGCCTTCGTACTCGCCTTTGAATTCATCAATGGCTTCCACGACACCGCCAACGCCGTCGCCACCGTGATCTACACCAAGGCGATGTCGCCCTACCGCGCCGTCATGCTCTCGGGCCTCTTCAACTTTCTCGGCGTACTGCTCGGCGGCGTCGGCGTCGCCTATACGATCGTCCATCTCCTGCCCGTCGAACTGCTCATCAACGTCGACTCCGGGCGCGGACTGGCAATGGTGTTCTCGCTGCTCGCCGCCGCCATCGCCTGGAACCTCGGCACCTGGTATCTCGGCATCCCCGCCTCCAGTTCGCACACCCTGATCGGCGCCATCCTCGGCGTCGGCATGACCAACGCGCTGTTGAACGACCTGTCCGTCGCCCAGGGCGTCAACTGGCAAAAAGCCCTCGATGTCATCCTCTCGCTGATCCTGTCGCCGCTGGCGGGCTTTCTCGTCGCGGGAATCATCCTGACCGGCCTGAAACGCTGGCGGCCTGTATCGAGAATGCATGCCGTCCCGAGAGTCCATGCCACGCCGGAAATGCGCGCGGATCGCAAACCCAGGAAGAAACCGCCGTTCTGGAACCGCCTCGTGCTCGTGCTGTCCGCCATCGCGGTCAGCTTCGTGCATGGCTCCAACGACGGACAAAAAGGCGTCGGCCTCATCATGCTGGTGCTGATCGGCTTCGTTCCCGCGCACTACGTGCTCAACCTGCAAGCCAGTCCGTACCAGATCGTGCGCACCCGCGACGCCGTCATGCATATGCAACACTTCTATCAGCGCAGCCAGGACGAACTGGGCCATGCCGCCCCGGCGCAGACTCCGGCGGATGCCGCGCCGATGCCCTATTACTGCGAAATCGCGCGCACCGAGGAAACAATCCGGAACCTCATGCAAAACCTGAAAGGCATCGAACGCTACACCGAACTGGACGCCGCGAAGCGCGTGCAAGTGCGACGCGACCTGCTCTGTCTCGACGACATGGCCCGCCAGGTCGGCAAACTCCCCGGCCTCGACCCGCAGGAAAAGGCCGACCTCGACCGCTTGCGAAAAGACCTCACCGCCGCCACCGAATACGCCCCGGTATGGGTGATCCTCGCCATTGCCATGGCGCTCGGTCTCGGCACGATCGTCGGCTGGCGGCGCGTGGTCTACACCGTCGGCGAACGTATCGGCAAACAAGGCATGACCTATGCGCAAGGCATGAGCGCCCAAATTACCGCCGCCCTGGCGATCGGGGCCGCCAACCTCTATAGCCTGCCGGTATCGACGACGCACGTCCTCTCCTCGGGCGTCGCCGGCGCGATGGTCGCCAACCGCAGCGGCCTGCACGGCGGCACCGTCAAGGCCATCCTGATCGCCTGGGTGCTGACCTTCCCCGTCGCCATGCTCCTGGCCGCGGCGCTTTTCTGGCTGATGACGCGGGCGGCATGACGATGCAAGCGATGATCCTTGCCGCCGGACGGGGCGAGCGCATGCGCCCGCTCACCGACCACTGCCCCAAACCGCTACTTGCCGTCGGCGGCAAGCCATTGATCGTTCGGCATATCGAGCGCCTTGCCGCCGCCGGCGTCACCGGCATCGTCATCAATCACGCCCACCTCGGCCACATGCTCGAAGCCGCGCTCGGCAACGGCGTCGCCTTTGGCGTGCGCATCCGCTGGTCGCCCGAACCTCCCGGCGCGCTGGAAACGGCGGGCGGCATCCGCCAAGCAATGCAATTTCTCGGCGACGCCCCTTTTCTCGTCGTCAACGGCGACATTTTCTGCGACGCCGACCTTGCCCCGCTCACCGGAATCGCCGCGCGCCTGCACCCCGGCGGCGACCTTGCCCATCTGCTCCTCATCGACAACCCCGCCCACCATCCCGAAGGCGACTTCGCCCTCAAGACGGGCCGCGTGCGCAGCGAAGAAGAACCCCGCCTGACCTTCTCCGGCATCGCCGCCTACCATCCCGCGCTGTTCGCCCATCTCGAAGCGGGCCATCCCGCCCGCCTCGCCCCGCAACTGCGGGCCGCGATGGATGTCGACCGCGTCAGCGGCGAACACTACCGCGGCCGCTGGGTAGATGTCGGCACCCCGGAACGGCTGGCCCTGCTCGACGCCCAATTGCGCATGAGCGCATGAGAAATCCCATTGTTTTTGTCGTGAACTTCCAACCATCATAAATAGAAAGACTGTTGTAATACTGCTTGGAAGGCGACAATTATCTTGGCCGGTACGTTAGATGCATCGTGCACGCCAAATCGGACTTCGGCAACGGCGATTTCCGGCTCGAAACCGAAGGCTGGAGCCGCGCCCACAATCTGCGCCTGGAGCGCGTCGCGCACCGCGACGACGTGAGCAAGACCACGGTGAGCGCCGCGCTCGACCGGACCGAGACCAAGAACTACATCGAAGATATCCGGCTCGATGCCAGCAGCGTGCGGCTGACCGAAGCCGGCCTGGGCCTCACCCACGGTCGCCGGCTGGGCAATGCTTATTTCAACCTGGATCTGGGCTGGCAGCGCGGCCTTCCCCTGCTGGGGGCCGAGCGCGACCGCCACTTGCCCAGGGAGGCGGCGCACGCCCAGTACAACAAATACACGTTTATTGAGCAGGGGCGGGCGGACGGGGAAGAACGTCCGGGCAAAATCGAGACTGAACAAGTCTATCCTCGATCAGGGTTGGTATTTGTGGTTTACCGTCCGGATATGTTCAAATCGCCTTTCACGAAGGGAACCGGGTATTTTTCGAGACCGGGGCTTGCCGTTCGGCATGACCGTCCAGGCGGGAAACAGCATTTCCCGTCACATGCTTGATGGATACCGACCCGAAATGGCTACTGGCAGAGACGGAAAACCATGAACGGAATGTACAGTCCTCCATCCCCCGGCGCATTCCCGCGCGATGTTGTGCCGCCAGTTCCGGGCGGGGCCATGGCTGTCGTGGCAAATATGGCTTTGTGATGCCATGGTTTCCGTCAAGCATGCCGTCGACCGCGATGTGGCCGCGCCGCCCATCGAACTGCTTACCGAGGGACTGACGCCCAGGGAGCGCGCCGCCATTGAGCGTGCGCTCGCTTTCGCCGCCGAGGCCTACGAGGGGCAGGTCCTCGGCACGGGCGAGCCGGTCTGGACGCACTCGCTGGGTTGCGCGTTGATCGTCGCCTCGCTGCGGCTGGATGTGGATACCCGTATCGCGGCGCTGCTTTTTTCGGTGGAGGAATACGTCGGGGACGCGCATGAAAGGCTCGAAGCCGATTTCGGCGTACACGTCGCCCGGCTGGTTTCCGGTCTGCGCAAGCTCAACCGCCTGCGGGTGCTTACCCGCGTGGCAGCCGCCGCCAGTGCGCCGGAACTTCGCGCCCAGACCGAGACCCTGCGCAAAATGCTGCTGGCAATGGTCGAGGATATCCGCGTCGTGCTGGTGCGGCTGGCTTCCCGCACCCAGACCTTGCGTTATTACACCGATACGGATAGCGAGAGACGCCGGAGCGTAGCGCGCGAGGCGCTGGATATCTACGCGCCGCTCGCCAATCGCCTCGGGGTGTGGCAACTCAAGTGGGAACTGGAGGATCTGTCCTTTCGCTTCCTCGAACCCGAAACTTACCGACGCATTGCCGGGATGCTCGATGAGCGCCGTTCCGAACGCGAGGCGTTCATCCAGAATGCCATCGCGCGCCTGCGGGGGGAACTGGAGGCCATCGGCATCAAGGCGGAAATACAGGGCCGTCCCAAGCACATTTACAGTATCTACAACAAGATGCGCTCCAAAAAAATCGATTTCTCGCAGGTCTACGACATCCGCGCCTTGCGGGTGCTGGTCGACGAGGTGCGCGATTGTTATACGGTGCTCGGCATCGTGCACCAGATGTGGCAGCCGATCCACAAGGAGTACGACGACTACATCTCCCGCCCCAAGGGAAACAATTACCAGTCCTTGCATACGGCGGTGCTGGCGGGCGATGGGCGCGCGCTTGAAGTGCAGGTGCGCACCCATGCCATGCACAAGCATGCCGAACTGGGCGTGGCGGCGCACTGGCGCTATAAGGAAGGCGCCGGCGCGGGGGGGAGCGAATACGACGACAAGATCGCGCTGCTGCGCAGCCTGCTGTCGTGGAAGGACGAGGTCGCCGGTTCGTCGCGCTGGCTTGAGCAGCTCAAGCAGGCTTCCCTCGACGATACTGTTTATGCGCTCACGCCACAGGGTAGGGTGATCGATTTGCCGCGCGGGGCGACGCCGATCGATTTCGCCTACCGTCTGCACACCGACCTCGGCCACCGCTGCCGGGGGGCCAAGGTCGATGGGCATCTCGTGCCGCTCAATACCGGACTGGAAAGCGGGCAGACGGTCGAAATCGCCAGTGCCAAGGAGGGCGGGCCGTCGCGCGATTGGCTCGATGCGCGCCAGGGCTATGTGGCGACCGCGCATGCCCGGCGCAAGATTCGGCAATATTTCAGCGCACTGGACGAAGAAGATTTGCTTGCGCGCGGGCGCGGCTACGTGGTTCGCGAGATGCAGCGCGACGGCCATGGGCAGGCCAATATCGAAGCCTTGGCCAGCCGCCTCGGCTTCAAGAGCGCCGAGGCGCTTTTTCTTGCCGCGGGCCGTGGCGAAGTCGGTCTGCGCGCCTTGCAGATGGCGATGCGCGAGATGGATGCCGCCGGCGCGCCCGCCGAGGCAGCCAGGCCGGAGATCGTCGTCAGCCGCAGCCGTTCGGGCGGCAGTTCCGACAATGTGCTCATCGTCGGCGTCGGCAACTTGCTCACGTCGCTGTCGCGCTGCTGCAAGCCCGCGCCGCCCGATGCCATCAAGGGGTTCGTCACGCGCGGTCGCGGGGTTTCGATCCACCGCGTCGATTGCCGCGATTTCCGCCACCTTGCCGACCGCCATCCCGAACGGGTCATCGTCGCCGAATGGGGAGGGCAGGGCGGCGATAAACAGCCGTCGGCGTTTCCGGTGGACATCGCCGTGCAGGCCATGGATCGCCAGGGGCTTTTGCGCGATATCTCCGAACTGCTGTTGCGCGAGCGGATCAACGTGACGGCGGCCAACACGCAGAGCAAGAAAAGCATGGCCTACATGCGTTTTACGCTGGAAGTCGGCGGCGTCGCGCAATTGCAGAATGCATTGAATCTGATTCGCGGCGTGAAAGGCGTGCTCGACGCGCGGCGGGGGTGAGCGCCGGTCCGTCAGCCGTCCATGGCCAGTTCCGAGAGCAGCAGGCTTTGCGCGGCGCGCGCGGCGCGGCGCGGCGTTTTGCGCCGGTAACTGCCGTCTGGCTGCATTTCCCATGTTTGCGTGTTATCGAGGAGGTAGGCGCGCAAACCTTCTTTCAGTACGCGGCGCTTGAGCCGGGGATCGAGCACGGGGAAGGCGATTTCGATGCGGCGGAAGAAGTTGCGCGGCATCCAGTCCGCGCTCGACAGATGAACCCGGTTTTCGCCATCGGCGCGGAAGTACAGGATGCGATGGTGTTCGAGAAAGCGCCCGACCACCGAACGCACGCGGATGTTTTCCGATAGTTCCCGCACGCCGGGGCGCAGGGCGCAAGGGCCGCGCACGATGAGGTCGATTTTCACGCCTGCCTGCGAGGCTTCGTACAGCGCCTCGATGGTTTTGGGTTCGAGCAGCGCGTTGACTTTGGCGATGATGCGTCCCCGCCGTCCGCCGCGGGCGATTTCGGTTTCCCGTTCGATGGCCGCCACCACGTTGGGCTGAAGCGAAAACGGCGCTTGCCACAAATGGGCAAGAGTGGAGGCGCGGCCCAGTCCGGTAATCTGCTTGAACACCTCGGCCACATCTTCGCCGATCCGCTCGTTGCAGGTGAGAAGGCCGAAATCGGTATAGAAGCACGTGGTGCGCGGGTGGTAATTGCCGGTGCCCAGATGGACATAGCGGCGCAAGCTGTCGCCTTCGCGGCGCACCAGCATCAGCAGCTTGGCGTGCACCTTGTAGCCGAAAACGCCGTAGACCACGTGCGCGCCGGCTTCTTCGAGCCGGGTCGCCCATGAGATGTTGGCTTCCTCGTCGAAGCGGGCCATCAGTTCGAGGACGACCGTGACCTCCTTGCCTTTCTGCGCCGCGCGCACGAGGTGCTCCATCAGCACGGAATCGGTGCCGGTGCGATATACGGTCATCTTGATTGCCGCCACGTGCGGGTCGTCGGCGGCGGCTTTCAGCAATTCGATGACCGGGGCGAAGCTCTGGAAGGGGTGATGAAGCAAAATGTCCTGCGTGCGCAGGACGGCGAAAATGTCGCGGCGACGGTCGAGCGGCTTGGGCAGGCCGGGGCGGAAGGGGGGATATTTGAGATCGGGGCGGTCGATCCAGTCGGGCGCCTGCATCAGACGCACGAGGTTGACGATGCCGGGCGTGCTGTACAGATCGGCGCGGTCAAGCTTGAAGTGCTGGAGCAGGAAGTTCGCCATCTTCCCGGAACAGTTGTCGGCCACTTCCAGCCGCACGGCGTCGCCGAAATGGCGTTGCTGCAATTCGCCCTTGAGTTGGGCGCGCAAGTCCTTGACTTCTTCTTCGTCGACGAACAGGTCGGAGTTGCGCGTGACGCGAAACTGGTAACAGCCGTGCACGTTCATGCCGCTGAACAACTCATCGACATGGGCATGCAGCACCGAAGACAGAAAGACGAAGGTATGGGGCGCTTGCCCCGGCTTGTCGGGCAGGCGGATGACGCGGGGGAGCACGCGCGGCGCTTGCACGATGGCCGTGCCCGAATCGCGCCCGAAAGCGTCGCGGCCTTCGAGTTCCACGGCGAAGTTGAGGCTCTTGTTGAGCACTCTCGGGAAAGGGTGGGCCGGGTCGAGGCCGATGGGGGTGAGGACGGGGATCACCTCGCGGCGGAAGTAATCGTGAATCCATGCGTCCTGTCCGGCGTCCCAGACGCCGCGGCGCAGGAAGACGACGCCCTCGCGCTCCAGCGCCGGGAGGATGTCGTCGTTGAGCAGCGCATACTGTCCGGCGAGGATTTGATGCACTTCGGCGCTGACGCGCGCCAGCAACTCGGCGGGCATGATGCCGTCGGTGCCGGCGGTGTCGCCGCCGAGGCGGATTTGCTCGCGGATGCCGGAAACCCGGATCTCGAAAAATTCGTCGAGATTGCTCGACACGATACACAGGAACCGCAGCCGTTCGAGCAGCGGCGTTGCCGGGTCGGCGGCCTGGGCGAGGACGCGGCGCTGGAATTGCAACAACGACAATTCGCGGTTGATGAAGTGCTCGGCGGCGTAGCGGGACTGATAGGCCGGGGTATACATATGTCTTTTTCTCCTGCCTGGATGGTAGCCCTCCGATTATGAAACATTCAGGCCATCGCGTCCGGAACTGGCGGGCGGCGGCGGCAGGTTTCCCGCGGGCGGCATATTCCGGCATGTCGTTCAGTATTTTTCGATAAATAAAAGTAACTTTTTCACGAAAACGATGATTTTTGGTATCATCGCGCCTCCATTTTTTATATAGGCAGGAGGCAAGGCGTGAAGCAGGGCTATTTTTTGCATGCGGTTTTGTTATCGGCGGCGTTGATGCCGTGTGCGGCGCAAGCGCAATCCATCGTTCCAGGCACATCGAGCGCAACGCTTGCGGTCGGCGAATCCAAGACTTTTCATAGTGTCGTGACCTTGGCGGCATCGGGCGCCACCAAAGTGGATGTGTTTTTCCTGGCCGATAACACGGGAAGTATGGGCGGTATCGTCGGACAGGCAGAGCGTGGCGCATCGGCCATCCTGGGGGGGCTTCCTTCCGGTTATCAGTTTGGCGTGGGAAATTACCTGGGCGATCCGGTGGAAAGGGAACTCAATGCATACAAGCAGTTGGTCGGCCTGACCACGGATAAGGCCGCAGTAAAATCCGGCATCGATTCCTGGTATGCCTCTGGCGGCGGCGACGCACCGGAAGCCAATTTTTATGCGTTGCAACAAGTCGCCGGTACCGCGGACTGGCGGCCGGACGCGCAGCACCTGATCGTATGGTTTGGCGATGCTCCCTCCCATACTTCGACGACGACCCAGAATCAGGCAATCGACGCGCTCTTGGGGGCAAATGTTGATGTCATTGCGTTCAACAGCTATTCGGCTGAGCTTGGCATTGATAAATATGGGCAGGCTTCCGGTATCGTCGATGCGGTTGGCGGGACTCTGGTGAATGATTTTCTGGGAGTAAGCGATGACGCATTTGTTTCGGCAGTGACGGGCGAGATTAAGTCGTCGGCCTCTTTTTTGGATCTGGTCTTCGGCAGTACCTTCGCTGGATCGGGGCTGGATTTGTCGTTCTCCTGCACCGATCCGCTGGGTTGTCTCAATGTGGCGGGCGGTGAATCCCGCATGTTCGACCTGACCGTTACGGGCAACGAAGTGGGAATTTACGATTTCGACATATTCGCGCAAGGGGTCGGCGCTCGTGCGAACTTCTCGATTGCGGTTGTGCCGGAACCGGAAACCTACGCAATGCTTTTGGCGGGTCTCGGCCTGGTAGGGGCCGTGACGCGCCGCCGCCGCCGCAATCCGTCTGCGTGACGTTCTGCGGAAGCTATCCGGATGGAGAAAGAACCCCGATTCCAGGCCGGGGTTCTTTTGCTTCGCCGCTTGTTCGTTGTGTCCGAATCAACCGGCCGGGCGCGTCGTTGCCGAACTCGCGTCGCGCCGGACATTGGCAACGGTGGTTTGCATGAGCGCGACCACTTTGTAGGACGGGCCTTCATCCGTGAAGGCCCGGACTTCGCCCGTGCTGACCGTGAGCGTCCTGCCGGCGTTCTGTACCTTGCCGACAGCCAGGAAACGCTCGCCCAGCGCCGGCCGCAGGAAATTGATCTTGAACTCGACGGCCACGACTTCGTAGTCTTGCGACGCTTTCGTCAGCGCCGCATAAGCGCAGGCGCTGTCGACGATGCTGGCAATGGCGCCGGCGTGCACGAAACCATGTTGCTGGGAAAGATGCTTGGAAAACGGCAATGCAATATGCACTTCGCCGTCCGCCACCAGCGCCAGCTTCGCGCCGAGGGTTTCCATCAGCCCCTGTTTGTCGAAGCTGGCGGCGATTCGTTGTTGGATTTCTTTCATTGTCTCTCCACGAATAGATGTCCGCGATCTGAGTACCCAATAGTACTACATTTCGCTTTGGACCTCGTCAAGCGGCTCGTCTTTCGATTTATTCGGTTCTACAATCAATTCATACCGACCGTCGCCGAAGCCCCTGAATTCCTTGCCCGGTATCCGCCCGTCTGATCGGACGATGAGTGTGACCGGGTGGGCAAGAACACGGTTCTTGCGCACTTGGACGATCCGCGCGGTGTGAAATGGCAGCGTATGCAATACCTCAATAAGTCAAATCCACCCGAAACCAAAACGGCGTCTCATGCTTGCGGAACGCGGCGGGGCGCTTCTCCGAGCGCGCCAGAGTCATCCGGACGCGGGCATAACGCCCGCTGGCGCTCAACTCCAGCGCATGCCCGGACAGCCGTCCATGCTGCCCGGTATACCGATTCCCCTCATCGCGCTCGATCGCCCCGATATCCCAGGCCAGCGCGATGCCCGCCTCCCGGCAGACCGGCTGGAGCCACGTCCAGGGGACGGCGTGACGCCAGCCGATCTGGGTACGCCAATAACCGCCCGTGCTGCCGTACAACGTCTGCTCCTTGAAACCGCGCACCGAACTCTGCCCGCCCAGGCCGACCTGCCGCGGGCTGTGCAAAACATCTTCGCTCTTTTGCCAGAAAGCGATGCTCTCCAGGCTCAAGCTCTGCGACAGGACGCTGAAAGGCACGAGCAAACTGCCCGTGAACGTATATTTATTGTATTGCGCATGCGCCGCCTCCCTGGGCAGGTGGCGGTCGCGCTCGGCCCCCAGCAGGGGAAGACCTCGCTGCCAGCCCAGATCCAGGTTGAAATAAGCGTTGCCCAGCCGGCGGCCGTGGGTGAGGCCCAGACCGGCTTCGGTCAGCCGCACGCTGCTGGCATCGAGCCGGATGTCTTCGATGTAGTTCTTGGTCTCGGTTCGGTCGAGCGCGGCGCTCACCGTGGTCTTGCTCAC
>JAISCE010000077.1 GCA_031265765.1 Azoarcus sp. | reverse complement strand
GTCGAGTTGAAATTGCTGCACGGCAATCTGGAAACGGTGATCGCGCAAGGGCTGGCGCAAACCGTCGATTATGCGAAACGGGCCGGGGCGGACGAAGCGCATCTTTTCATCTTCGACCGTGAATCGGGCAGGCCGTGGGACGAGCGCATCTGGCGGCGGACGGAGAAGTTCGGGGAAACGGACATCGCGGTTTGGGGAGCATGAAGGTATTTCAGTATCCGCCAACAGAGCTGGATCGACACCCAGACCTGCTCGACGAGATCAGAACCGCCTGACTTTCTCGAATTCCGGTCCGTCCCGAAACGAAAAGGCGGAATCCTCGCATGCAAGGGTTCCGCCGTGGATCGTCAGGCGGCCTTGTTCTCCTTGACATTCCATCCGCCCGAAACCCCGGCGAGCATGGCGCCGTCCGCTTTCTGCTCGTGAACCTCGATCATGATTTGCGAATAGGCCAGGCTGACCGTTTCCACCCACATGGAACCGGCATTGCCATTCGGTCCCACGCCGGTCACGATGACGTCGGTCAACGTGATATGCGCGAATTCCTTTTGTCCGCCGCCCGATTTGCAGGCCGATATTTCCACTTTCGGAATATGTTTGCCTGCGGCGCAATACTTGAAAAGATTCGGCGAAGCCCGGTCGAGATGATGCGAAAAGACGACCCCGTCGAAATCCGCCTTGCCCACGCCGCCGCCGCCGCCGAAAGACATCGAGGAAGGCTGCGAAACGCCATAGCCGAGGCTGATTGCATCGATCCAGCCCTTATGTTTTTCATCCTTGGATTCGCCATCGATGCCTTCGATCTTGACGTATATTTCCGACATGTTGCTTTCTCCTTTGAGAACATTGAAAAACAGGGGGGAATCACTGCCGCCATGAGATGCCGGCGCGAAAACCATTGTCGTTACGGCGGAATGCGCGGACTGTATGCCGCTACGCTGGCGCTGTCAATGCATTGACGATGGTTGTATGGGCAGGTACAGTCTCGCCGGGAATTTCAATCGTTCGGCCTGACGGCCCCGTGCGAGACGGGCGCCGCGTACACAAGGGGAAAAGGACATGCCATCGGCGTTCGAGAGCAAGAAGAAGGAGGTTCTGGATGTCAACAGGAATCTGGCGTTCAAGTGTATAGACGGGCAGGCTTCGACGGCTTCGGATATTAAGCTGGCGAGGGAACAGTTTGTCGATAACGTGGAAAAAAGGCGCGATAAGCCCAAGAACATTCACCAGGGCGATTCCTCCCTGTGCGGCCCGGCGGCTTTCATGTACTGCGTCGCCCGCGAGAAACCCGACGAGTTTGCCGACTATGCGCTCGATCTGGCGCTCACGGGCGAAGCTCGCCTCGGCGGCCTGAAAGTCGCGCCAGGGCAGGCGTGCCGCGATGTCGAAAAGCCCGTGGGCAAGAAAGGGCTGCCGGTTGCGCCCGCCGACTGGGTCACGCTGGCGAGCCTGCGCGACAGTACCGGCCCGTTCAGTTCCATGGAAAGCGCCCGTTCTGATGCTGGCGGGATGACCTTTCCCGTCGCCCTGGCGGGTTGGTTCAAGGAAACCGGCTGGTTCAGCGAAGTGCGCAACAGCACCGCCCTCACTCGCACGGGCATCAACGACCCGCTCCGCCATCTATTGGGCATCAATCCCCTTCCCCTGAGCTACGTTTGCCTGCTCATCGACGGCGCGATCACCGAAACGAATGGCAGGGCGGGCAACTTTCCGACGCACTGGGTCGTGCTGGGCGACGGCGCGGGAACCGGCGGCGGGAGCAATGGCAACGACGGCACGGTCATCAGGATCGCCTCCGGCACGAAAGTGGAAACGCCCTACCAGCACGAAATAAAGGAGCGTATTTCCTGCCTGCCCGATAGTCCGGTCTGTGTCGCCAACAACGACCCCAGGGCATCGAGAAGGGCGGAACTGGAAAAAGGGACACTGGATTTCATGGTTTATACCTGGGGCAAAATCCAGCCGATTCGTCGTCCTGCCGGCTTGATCGTGGAAGAGTTCCTGACCGGTTATTTCGGCTATGTCGCCGCCAGGGTGAAATGAACGTGAGGAGAGAAATCATGTGCCGTTTCCTGACGCCATTCCCGTGCCTGCTGACCGTGCTGCTGACAGGATGTCCAAGCGCCCCTCCCGTCGCCGAGGCCGAAAGCGGGCTGATACCTGCGCTGGAAATAGTGGGTTCAGCGGACTTGTTTTCAGGCGGCGTTGGTTTTCTGGCGCTTTCGGAAGACGGCAATACATTTATCGCCGGGAACGAGAATAGAGGAGTGGGATTATATCGCACAAGCGATCATGCTCCGCTGGAGAGACACTATGAATGTGAGGGGGAGGCTCTTGCAACACCAGATGGCGCTTATTCTTGCAATGAGAGGGTAAGCATATATGATCTGGGCTACATTGACGCGAATACTTGGTATTTCACTGCAATGGCCTTTAAAGAAAACGATATGCGCGTACACGTCCGGACGATCCATCCGCCACAGGAAATCAGCGTATCGACCGTAAACGAACTTACCCACAGAGCCATTGCGTCCACCAACAGGAATTACATTGCCTACAATAACGAGTTGATCGACTGGCGTACAGGGAAACGCTACCCTACCAAAGCAACGGTTTTTGAACCGAAATGGCCCACGTTTCCCACAGTGACGCCCGACAACCGGATCATCACGTATCCGGGCAGGAAAACCGTGATCTTCGATCCGCTCAACGATACGATGGAATCCTGGAAAGAAGCTGCCCGCCTGGATGAAACGATCATTGTTACGCCGGATAATCGCCACGCGATTGGTCTCTCCACGGCGAATTACAAGTGCACGCTCTGGAACTGGCCCGAAAGAAAGAAAATCGGGCATTGCAGCGAGCGTCTGCGCGGGATTTTCGGAGGTTATCCCGAGTATCTTGAGGTATTGACGCTTTCCCACGATGGCAAATTTTTTGCCATTGGCGTTGACAACAGTGTACGTGTTTATCGCGTCGAGCCGTTCAAACTCGAACTGGAAGTCAGCACGCCCGGCCCAGTGAACACGTTGGCCTTGTCGGACGATGGTTTGCTGGCCGCTTACGATTACAAGGGCTTTCTCCGTGTCTGGGATGTTGCCATAGGCAGCCTTGCCGGACAACACAAATTCCTCGATGTGGGCTGGGCGGGTATGACTGGGTATAAACTTTTGTTTCAGCCCAACAGCAATAAATTATTTATAAAACGTGGCGGTATCACGGTTTTCGAGATTCCCAAACAGGCCGCGCAACAGAAAGCCAAAAACGATTCCGGAACACGAACAGAAGACGAGAAATGGAGGGGACGACGATGATTCAGCATGGGATACCGTCATGAACCGGATGCCGCTGAAAGTGCCGGTGAAATACTGGCGGGCGGCCTTGGCCGAGGCCGGGTTGTACGAACCGAAAATTCCCCCGGAAGACAAACCCATCCTCATTGGCGAGGTCGACGGCCAATGGCGCATCGTCGCCGCCGCGCCCGACGTCGGGAAATGGACGACGCAACGCTTCAGCGAAACCAAGAAAAAGGGCAAGAAAGACGACGAGCAGCCCAAGACGATTCCGCTCGTGCTGATTCCGGCTCGTTTGTCCGACAAGGCCAGCCACGGCGCCAAGCAGGACGCCGAAGACATCCATGAAGGGTATGCCGTGCTGTGCATCCCTTGCCTGCTGGACGGAGAAGGGAGGCTTTTGCCCGACCTGGATCGGCATCCTTGGATTCCCAGGGATTTTCTGGAACCTTCGCCGAACGAACTGACGGTGGGATTGCTCGCGGATTACGACGAATTCATCAGCGGTTTGCCTTGTGTGTCGACGACGTTGGACGACACGTTCCAGTACGCGGCGGCGCTTTTCGAGAAAGTCACCGGCGCCTGCCTGCCGCTGCTTCGCCCATGGGGCAACGAGGAGACGCCCGACCTCGACTTGGACGATTACCGACTGGTGTCCGAATGGCACGGATTGGCGGACGACCCGGCGGTGATCGCGCGCCATGTGATCAGGCTCTACGACAATATCGAGGAGAGCGGCGTATCCCTGCCGTTGTTCGACAAATTGCGCGCGATGAAAGCGTCGAAGGCGCGACAGGCGTTGCCGACGGCCGACTCTGAAAAACGATATGCCGAAATCGTCGGACACGTTTCTCATCTTTACCCGTTGTCCCGCACGCAGCGCATGGCCATGGTCGAACTCGCCGAACTTGGCGAGGGCAAAATACTTGCCGTCAATGGCCCTCCGGGTACTGGCAAAACGACCCTGCTGCACAGCGTCGTCGCGCAGATGTGGGTCGATGCGGCGTTGCGGGAGGACGATTGTCCGCTCATCGTGGTGACGTCGACGAACAAAAAGGCTGTCGAAAACGTCTTGGAGAGTTTCGGCAAAATCTGCGCGGAGACCGGCCATGCGCGCTGGCTTCCCTATGATAGAGGTTTCGGGGTGTTTCTGGCTTCGGTTAGTACCGAGAGCCTGTTTCCGACCTGCAATAGCAATACCCATCCGTTCGTCGAATTCGAAACGGAGTTGGCGGTCGAGGAAGCCGAAAAGAGCTATCTGGTGCACGCTTCACAAGAATTCGACCGGGAGATCGACTCGGTCAAAGAAGCCGTGCATGCTCTGCACAACAGGCTACGAATGGAGGCGGACAGGATCGCTGCCATCGTTTCCGCCCGCTTCCGCGTCTTCCGGGCGACGGGGCACGAGCTTGGCGAGGGCGCGGCTACCGCCAGCCGTCGGATGCTCGAACGATTGCAGGATTTGCTCGACGTCGAGCAGGCAAAGATCGGACGAGCCGACGAGGCGCTTGCCCGATGCAAGGAAGATGCCGATCCGGTCGAGCGCGAGACAGCCGCGCAATGGGAGAAGATCGCCGCCGCCGAAAAACAATGGAACTCATATCTTGCGCATTTCCCGTTGTGGCTGGATTTGTTGAGTTTTCTGCCGCCGTTGCGCAGACGCCGGGAGGCGTTGGATCGTGGCTTTTTCTTGTCCAATCCCATTTTGGAGGAGTTGCGCCAACGTGATGAGGTAGAGCCGCTTTTCCACAATCTCAGGGAGGAGGCCAAACAGCATCGGGGCGTCCGGTTGAATAAGATTGATGAGCGTAGGGTGGGCATCGAGCGCGCCAAGGCGGCATCGTGCAAGCGGCATGGCGAGTTTGAGCGGCAACGCGACGGAATCCGGGATGTGTTTCAGCATTGGTGCGACGTCTTGGAGACAGGCATTGGAGGCAAGATCGACGTCGACGTGACGCTCGACAAGCTCAACGATGCAATCGACACCGGGGTACGTGCAAAAATGTTTTGCTATGCCGACTGGTACTGGTCGGGACGCTGGCTGCTGGAGATGCGCGAACGGTTGCAAAACGAAGAAAAGGACACTCGCGGTTTCAAGCGCCTACAGGCGAAGTATCGTCGTTTTGCCAAACTCTCACCCTGCCTCGTCTCGAACCTTCACATGGCGCCGTATTTCTTCATGGCTTGGGAAGGCGTCGACAAACCGTTCTGGAACCTGATCGATTTGCTGATCGTCGATGAGGCCGGACAAGTTTCGCCGGAAATGGGCGCGGGGATGTTCGCGCTCGCCAAACGCGCGCTCGTCGTCGGCGACACCCACCAGATCGAGCCGGTGTGGAATATTGGCGAAAAATCCGATCGCGCCAACGCCGAGGAAGCCGGTTTGATTCCGCAACTTGACTACGACGATCTGGCTCAGAACGGCTATGCGCCAGCCCGAGGCAATCTGATGCGTATCGCCAGTTGTGGTTGCGATGTCCGCCAATACGAAGAGGACAAGGGAATTCCCGGACTGATGCTGATCGAACATCGTCGTTGCGTGCCGGAACTGATCGGTTATTGCAACGAACTCATCTACGGTGGTCTGCTCGAACCCCTGCGCAAGGGCATTGACCCGGCGGATCGCATTCTTCCGCCGTTCGGTTATTTGAATGTGGAGAGCGAGGACAAGAAATCCGGGCCGAGCCGTTGCAACGATGAGGAAGCCGAGGCCATCGTCCAATGGTTGAAGAACAACCGGGCGCGGATCGAAGCGCATTACGATGGCAAGCCCCTGTGGAAGCTGCTCGGCGTCGTCACACCGTTTTCGGCGCAAGCCCGCTGCATCGAGCGGCACATGCGCCAGGAAATGCCCGATCTCATGAAGAAGGAAAGTCGCCTGACGATCGGCACTGTTCACAAGCTGCAAGGGGCGGAACGTCCTATCGTGATTTTTTCTGCGACATACGGCGCTTCGCACGCCGGCTCCGCTTTCTTCAACCGATCCCCGAACATGCTCAACGTCGCGGTTTCCCGTGCCAAGGACAGTTTTCTTGTCATTGGCAATGTGCAGAACAAGACGTTGTTCGACGCGCGAAGGCGAGACATCCCTTCCGGGTTGCTTGCGCAATACCTGTTCGAGCGCGAGTGCGGTAGCGAGTTGCCGGGAGTTATCGCGGATTCATCTCCGGTCTCCGGAGTACGAGACAAATCCCCAGAAAAATACCGAAACTCGTCCAGAAATTAGATTTTCATCCCCAAGGCGTTCCTCCGATAACTAGGCGGTTTCTAGCCGTTTTCCCCCAGTTTACCGTGTTCAGGAATCAACCCTTCCCTTCTAAAACCCCCGCAGCAGCGGGGGTTTTGAGACTTCCGGGAACTTCCCGAAACAGTGACATGGTGGGTGCTGACGGGGTCGAACCGCCGACATTCGCCTTGTAAGGGCGACGCTCTACCAACTGAGCTAAGCACCCGTGCGAAAACAGCGATCCAACTGTTTCCACTCGAAGAAAAGCGCGTCAGTTTATAGCTTCTTTCAGGCTCTTGCCAGCTTTGAACTTCGGCACGTTGGCCGCGGCGATCGTGATGGACTCGCCGGTACGCGGATTGCGGCCGCTGTGTTCGGCGCGGCTATTGACACAGAACGTTCCAAAGCCGAGCAGGGTCACGGACTCTCCGTTCTTGAGCGCCGTGGTCATGGCGGAAATGGCGGCATCGAGCACCCTGGCCGCCGTTGTTTTGGAGACATCCGCCCGTTCGGCAATTTCGTCGATCAACTCGGTTTTGTTCATACCTGCCCTTCCTTAATTCTTTTGTCATCAACCGACCGCGCCATGCCCGGTATGTACGGACTTGCGGGCTATTTTCGTTCGTTCCCGGAAAATCGTCAGTGCGCCCGTATGGCTTGCGACGCGCCCGCTACGGGGTCGTCTCCGCCGACGAGAGGCGCTACCGTTTCTTCGGACTCGGCCAAGGGCACGGGTTTACGCTCCAGCGCCAGTTCAAGAACCTGGTCGATCCAGCGCACCGGGATGATTTCGATCGTATTCTTGATGTTGTCCGGGATTTCGGCGAGATCCTTGACGTTTTCTTCTGGGATCAATGCGCGCGTGATGCCGCCGCGCACGGCGGCAAGGAGTTTTTCCTTCAGACCGCCGATCGGCAGCACTTCGCCGCGCAGGGTGATTTCGCCGGTCATCGCCACATCGCAACATACGGGGATGCCGGTAAGCACCGAAACCAGGGCCGTGGTGATTGCACTGCCTGCCGAGGGACCATCCTTGGGTATCGCGCCTTCCGGCAGGTGGATGTGTATGTCGCTTTTCTGGTAGAAGTCGCCTTCGATGCCTAGCGACCTCGCCCTGCGGCGCACGACGGAGAGCGCGGCCTGGATGGATTCCTGCATGACTTCGCCGAGCTTGCCAGTGGTTACGACCTTGCCTTTGCCCGGCAGTACGACGGCTTCGACGGTCAACAATTCGCCGCCGACTTCCGTCCAGGCCAGTCCGGTGACTTGTCCGATCTGGTTTTGCTTTTCCGCCATGCCGAAGTTGTAGCGGCGTACGCCGAGGTATTTGTCGAGGTTCTTGGCGTTGACGACGACTTTGCTTGCACGCGGTTTGAGTACCAGCGCCTTGACGACCTTGCGGCAGATTTTCGAGACTTCGCGCTCAAGCCCGCGCACGCCCGCTTCCCGCGTGTAGTAACGGCAGATGTCGTGCAACGCTTCGTCGGTTACGGCCAGTTCGGTCGTCTTGAGGCCGTTGTTCTTGAGTTGCTTGCGCAGCAGGTAACGATGGGCGATGTTGACTTTCTCGTCTTCGGTATATCCGGACAGGCGGATCACTTCCATGCGGTCGAGCAATGGCGGCGGAATGTTGAGTGTGTTGGCGGTAGCGACGAACATGACATCGGAGAGGTCGTAGTCGACTTCGATGTAGTGATCCTGGAAGGTGTGATTTTGCTCGGGATCGAGCACTTCCAGCAGCGCCGAGGAGGGGTCGCCCCGGAAATCCATGCCGAGTTTGTCGACTTCGTCGAGCAGAAAGAGCGGGTTCTTCACGCCGACTTTGGTCATGTTTTGCAGGATCTTGCCGGGCATCGAGCCGATGTAGGTGCGGCGGTGGCCGCGGATTTCGGCCTCGTCGCGCACGCCGCCCAGCGCCATGCGCACGAATTTGCGGGTGGTCGCCTTGGCAATGGATTGTCCGAGCGAGGTCTTGCCGACGCCCGGCGGCCCCACGAGGCAGAGGATAGGCGCTTTCACTTTGTCGACGCGCTGCTGCACGGCCAGGTATTCGAGGATGCGTTCTTTGACTTTTTCCAGCCCGTAGTGATCCTGGTCGAGAATTTTTTCCGCCTCGGACAGATTCTTGCTGACTCGCGAGCGTTTCTTCCATGGCAGGCCGATCATGGTGTCGACGTAGTTGCGCACCACGGTCGCTTCCGCCGACATCGGCGACATCAGCCGCAGCTTCTTGAATTCGGACTGTGTTTTCGCCAGTGCTTCCTTGGACATGCCGGCGTTGCTGATCTTCTTTTCCATGTCTTCGAGGTCGGCGCCTTCTTCGCCTTCCCCGAGTTCTCTCTGGATCGCCTTGACCTGTTCGTTGAGGTAGTACTCGCGTTGGCTTTTTTCCATCTGGCGCTTGACCCGGCCACGGATGCGCTTTTCGACCTGGAGAATGTCGATTTCATTTTCGATCTGCGCAAGCAGGCGGTCGAGCCGCTCGCCGACGTTGAACATTTGCAGGATTTCCTGCTTTTGTTCAAGTTTGAGCGGCAGGTGGGCGGCAATGGTGTCGGCGAGCCGACCCGTGTTCTCGATGCCGGCAAGCGAGGAGAGAATCTCTCCCGGAATTTTCTTGTTGAGCTTCACATATTGGTCGAACTGGGCGATGATCGCGCGCCGCATCGCTTCGACCTCGGTGCTGTCCTTGTCCGGCGCGCGGATCGGCGTGGCGCGGGCGACGAACAGATGACGCAAGTCTTCCACCGCATCGAGCCTGGCGCGCTGTACGCCTTCGACCAGCACCTTGATGGTGCCGTCGGGCAGCCGCAGCATTTGCAGGATGTTGGCGACGCAGCCGATGCTGTAGAGATCGCTCACGGAAGGCTCGTCCTTGGCCGCCGAATGCTGCGCGACGAGCAAGATGCTTTTGCCTGCCTCCATTGCCGCTTCCAGCGCCTTGATCGATTTGAGCCGCCCCACGAAAAGCGGGATGACCATGTGTGGAAACACGACCACGTCGCGTAATGGCAGCAGCGGCAATTCCAGTTGTTCGTCGGGGAGGTCGGCGGGGCCGGACATTATTTTTCCTTGAGCGAAAGAACCGTGCCCATATTAGGGCGCGGCTCCGTTTAATCAAGTGGCGACTGGCCGTATATTCCGCGCTTCGGCGGCGAAGGCGTCCGTCGTGATGCGCGGTTTCAGTTGGAGCCTGAAACTTTCGGCTGATCGGCATAAATCAGCAGCGGCTTGGCGCCTTCGTCGATCGAGCCTTCGTCGATCATGACCTTGGCCACCCCTTCGAGGCTGGGCAGATCGTACATGATGTCGAGCAGCGCCATTTCCAGGATCGAACGCAGTCCGCGCGCGCCGGTCTTGCGCCGGATCGCTTTTTTCGCCACCGCATGCAGCGCCGCCTGGCGGATTTCAAGCTCGACGCCCTCCATGGAAAAGAGCTTTTGGTATTGCTTGATCAGCGCGTTCTTGGGTTCGACCAGTATCTGGATCAGCGCGTTCTCGTCGAGTTCATGCAGGGTTGCCACCACCGGCAGCCGCCCGATCAGTTCGGGGATGAGACCGAACTTGATCAGGTCTTCCGGCTCGACCTGGCCGAAAGCTTCGGAGAGGCTGCGGTTCCTGGCGCTTTTCACTTCGGCGCCAAAACCGATCCCGACTTTTTCGGTACGGTTGAGGATGACCTTCTCCAGCCCGTCGAAAGCGCCGCCGCAGATGAACAGGACATTGGTGGTGTCGACCTGGATGAAATCCTGGTTCGGGTGTTTGCGGCCTCCCTGGGGCGGAATCGAGGCGATGGTGCCTTCGACGAGTTTCAGGAGCGCCTGCTGGACGCCTTCGCCCGAAACGTCGCGGGTAATCGAGGGGTTGTCGGATTTACGTGAAATCTTGTCGATTTCGTCGATGTAGACGATGCCCTGCTGCGCCTTTTCGACATCGTAATCGCATTTTTGCAGCAGCTTCTGGATGATGTTCTCGACATCCTCGCCCACGTATCCGGCTTCGGTCAGCGTGGTCGCATCGGCCATCACGAAGGGAACGTTGAGAAGCCGCGCCAGGGTTTGCGCGAGCAGCGTCTTGCCTGAGCCGGTCGGCCCGATCAGCAGGATGTTGCTTTTGGCAAGTTCCACATCGTCCTTGATGTCGCCGCCAAGGTGGCGCAGACGCTTGTAGTGGTTGTAGACCGCCACGGACAGATTGCGCTTGGCCTGGGACTGGCCGATTACATATTGATCGAGGATGGCGCAGATTTCATGGGGCGTCGGCAACTGCCCCCGGATGTTCTCCACCCCAAGGCCATCGGCGATTTCCTCGCGGATGATGTCGTTGCACAGTCCGATGCATTCGTCGCAAATGAAAACGGACGGCCCCGCGATCAATTTACGAACTTCATGCTGGCTCTTGCCGCAAAACGAACAATAAAGCAGTTTTTCCCCGTCCGTGCTCGACTTCTTGTCTGGCATGATCGTCTCTCCTCGTCAGATCTCGTCGCGGGTAATCATCACTTTGTCGATCAGACCGTACTCCAACGCGGCAGACGCAGACAGGAAATTATCCCGATCAGTATCCTTTTCTATTTGTTCGACGGGTTTGCCTGTGTGTTTCGACAGCATTTCATTCAGGCGGGCGCGCAAATGGAGAATTTCACGCGCATGGATTTCAATGTCGGACGCCTGTCCCTGGAAGCCGCCGAGCGGTTGGTGGATCATGACCCTGGAATTCGGCAGGCAATAACGCTTGCCCCTGGCGCCCGCCGCGAGCAGGAAAGCGCCCATGCTCGCCGCCTGCCCGACGCACAGTGTGCTCACGTCGGGCTTGATGAACTGCATGGTGTCGTAGATTGCCAGCCCCGCCGTCACCGCTCCGCCGGGAGAGTTGATGTAGAAATAGATGTCCTTGTCGGGATTGTCCGATTCAAGGAACAGCAATTGCGCCACGATCAGGTTGGCCGTGGCGTCGTTGACCGGGCCGACGAGGAACACGATCCGTTCCTTGAGCAAGCGTGAATAAATATCGTAGGCGCGTTCGCCGCGCCCGCTTTGCTCGATGACCATCGGCACCATGCCGAGACCGACCGGGTTCCATTCGCCGCCTTGCGCGGATTTGTCACTCATCGTAAAACCCACTCCGGGTTGAAGCCCCGCCCTTTCGAGCGGCGTGAAGGCCGGCGTTCCGGCGCAGAGTCCGGGATTCCGGCCATGGCAACTGGAAGGCGCAAGCACTTTCCAGCCCGTCCGGCGCGGCAAGCCCTGCCGCGCCCATTCTTGCTCGATCGTTTTCCCTGCTGCCGTCAGGCAGCGTCCGCGTTGCCCATCAGTTCTTCAAAAGAAACCCGCTCGTCGCTGGTCTTGGCCCGGGAGCAGACCCACTCCACGACATTGTCCTCGGTCACGACCGCTTCCGCCTGTGCCAGCCGCTCGGGCTGCGAATAGTACCAGCGTACCAGTTCCGCCGGGTCTTCGTAGCTTTCCGCCATATCCTCGATCAAGACGCGCACCTGTTCCGGCTTGGCGTGCAGTTTGTTCGCCTTTACCAGTTCGGCCATGATGAGGCCGAGCTTCACCCGCCGCGTCGCCTGATTGGTGAACCATTCCTCCATCCGCGCCAGGGACGGCACACCTTTCGCGGAGAGATTGTTGCGGGTGTTCTCGGCCAATTGCGCCGCCTCCGCGCTCACCAGCGCCTTGGGAGCTTCGATCGGCGCCACGGCGAGCAGTGCATCCATGACCTGATTCTTGATGCGGGTCTGGATGCGGCGCTTGACTTCGCGTGTGAGGTTGCCTTTGACCTCCTCGCGCAGCTTGGCGATATCGCCATCGTCAATCCCCAGCGAAATGGCGAAATCGGCGTCGATCTCCGGCAATATCGGCTCCTCGACTTTTTGCACCGTCACATCGAACTGCACCGTTTGCCCGGCGAGATTCCCGGCATTGTAGTCGGCAGGGAAAGTCAGGTCGAAGGTCTTGCTCTCGCCCGCCTTGAGACCGGTCACGGCGGCGTCGAAGTCCTCCAGCATCGTCCCGGCGCCGAGCACGAACGGAAATTCCTTCGCATGTCCGCCTTCAAAAAGTTCACCGTTCTTGCGCCCGGCGAAATCGATCACGACCTGGTCGCCCTTGGCGGCGGCGCGTTCGACGGCTTCAAAACGGGTGCGCTGCTTGCGCAATACTTCGAGCGTGCGGTCGATTTCGGCATCGCCCACGTCGAGCGCCGGCTTTTCGATTTCGCGCTCCGACAAGTCGCCGATCGAGACTTCCGGATACACCTCGAACACGGCGCTGAATTCGAGTACGCCAGCGGCGGAAGTCTCTTTGGGTTCGATACGGGGATAGCCCGCCACACGCAGCTTCTGCGCACGCACCGCCTCGCCGAAAGCTTTTTCCACCGCTGCGCCGATCGCTTCCGAGCGGGCTTGCGGCTCGTAAGTCCGCGCCACGACCTTGAGCGGCACCTTGCCTGGGCGAAACCCCGGCATTTTTACTGTGCGGGAAAGGTTCTTGAGGCGGACGTCGACATCCTTGTCGATGTCCGCCAGCGCCACGGACATGTCGATGCGGCGTTCCAGCGTATTGATGGCTTCCTGATGGGTCTGCATGCAAACGATCCTGATAAGTCCAAAAGATACCGCCAGCCCGGCAAGCCCACTGGCACGGCGCTTCCACGCAGCGCGCCCGATATGACATCCTGGTCCGATCCGTTCCGGCGAAGCGGTTATTCTACATGGAGTCGCCGGGTTTCCTCCAGTTCTGTTCGCGCCACTGTTGTAATGACGAAAAAGAAAGAAAAATCGCACGGAACATGACGTTTTTTTGCCCGTCCCGCCCACGGTCAGCACAGCTGAAGCGTACACTTCCACGCTTGCCGCCAGGCAATGGCCGCCGCGACTTTCGATCATGCCCGCCCAGTCCTCTCTTATCCATTCTGTGCGCGACATTCGCGCAATCGAGCAGCAGATACTCCCGAACGCACAGCCGCCGCTGATGGAACGCGCGGGCGTCGCCGCCGCTCTCGAAGCCTCCCGGCTGCTCGCGGCGCGTCCCGGCCCGGTGCTCGTCGTCTGCGGCCCCGGCAATAACGGCGGCGATGGTTTCGTCGTGGCGCGGGAACTTCGCCGCGCCGAACGCGAGGTGGCCGTCGCATTCGCCGGCGACCCCGCCCGCCTCCCCGAAGATGCCGCGCGCGCTCACGCCGGCTTTCTCCGCGCGGGCGGCATCGTCGCCGCCGAACTGCCCGCGCCGCCCGAAAACGGCTGGGCGTTGGTCATCGACGCCCTGTTCGGTATCGGGCTGCAACGCCCGCCCGAAGGCATCTATGCCGAATGGATAGAGGCGATCAATGCCCTGCCTGCGCCGAAGCTCGCCATCGACGTGCCAAGCGGGCTGGACGCCGATACGGGCTGCCGCCCTGGCGTCTGCCTGCGCGCCAGTCATACCGCAACCTTCATCGCGCTCAAACCCGGCCTGCTCACACTCGATGGCCCCGACTGCTGCGGCGACATCTCGCTTCATACCCTCGGCGTCGACGCCGCTCACGGCGTGTCTGCGGGGCGTCGCGTCGGACGCGATCTTTTTGCCGCCTGCCTCCTTCCCCGACCGCGCAATGCGCACAAAGGCATGTATGGCGATGTTTGCGCTCTCGGCGGCGCGGCTGGCATGACCGGCGCGGCGCTTCTCGCGGCGCGGGCCGCCCTGTGGCTGGGAGCGGGCCGCGTTTACGCTTGTCTTCTCGATGACGGCGCGCCGAGCGTCGATCCCGTTCATCCCGAATTGATGTTGCGCCCAGCCGTCCGCATGCCCGAGCATCTGCGCGCGCTCGCAGTCGGCCCCGGACTCGGGATCAGCGCCGAAGCCGAGCGTCTGCTGCAAGCGGCAATCAACCGCGACATCCCGCTGCTGCTCGATGCCGACGCGCTCAATATTGTGAGCCGCTGGCCGAGGCTGGCAAATATGCTGAAAGTGCGGCGATCCGCAACCCTCCTCACGCCTCACCCCGCCGAAGCCGGGCGGTTGCTGGGCGTCACCACAGCCGAGATCCAGGCCGATCGCGTCGCCGCCGTGATCGAATTGGCATGCACCTATCGTGCTCACGTGGCGCTCAAGGGCTGCGGCAGTCTCATCGCCGCCCCCGACGGGCGCTGGTTCATCAACACCACCGGCAATCCCGGCATGGCAAGCGCCGGTATGGGCGATGTGTTGAGCGGTCTCATCCTTTCCCTGCTCGCGCAGGAATGGCCCGCCGAGGCGGCGCTGCTTGCCGCCGTTCACCTGCACGGCTCCGCCGCCGACCGGCTCGCCGCTGCCGGCGTCGGACCGGTCGGCCTCACCGCTGGTGAAATCATTCCCGCCGCACGCAGCCTGTTCAACGACTGGCTGCATGAAAATCGCGCCTGATCGCCGATAGTGTCCGTCGCGGGTTCCGCGCTCGGCTGTGCACCCGCAAGGATGCATGGCACGGCAAGTGTTGTTAGAATCCGCCGCGCTCCGGCGCACTTCTCGCGCCTGTACGGACCTGCCATGCTCAACGATCGACTCCGCATCGAAATCGGGCGCAACGTGGCCGCGGCGCTCGCCGAAGATGTCGGCAGCGGCGACCTCACAGCCCTGCTCGTTTCCGCCCAGGCTCAGGCCCAGGGCACGATCATTGCCCGCGAGGCCGCCGTCGTCTGCGGCGTCGCCTGGTTCGACGCGGTCTTTGCCGCGCTATCGCCGGAGGCGCTTACGCACTGGCATGTGCGGGATGGCGACGATGTTTCTCCGGGGCAGACCTTGTGCGATGTCTCCGCTCCGGCCCGCGCGCTGCTGACCGCCGAACGCACCGCGCTCAACTTCCTGCAACTGCTGTCGGCCACCGCTACCGCCACGCGCCGCTACGTGGATGCGGTCGCGGGCACCCGCGCAAAAATCGTCGATACCCGCAAGACGCTGCCGGGCTTGCGGCTGGCGCAGAAGTACGCGGTCACTGTCGGGGGCGGACTCAATCACCGCAGCGGCCTGTATGACGGCATTCTCATCAAGGAAAACCATATCATCGCAGCCGGCGGCATCGGCAGGGCAATCAAGGCGGCGCAGGCATTGCGGGCGCATGATGTCTTCATCGAAGTCGAGGTCGAGAACATCGACGAGTTGCAGGCGGCGCTCGAAAGCGGAGCGGCCATGATCCTGCTCGACAACATGCGCCTCGACGACATGCGCGAAGCCGTGCGTATCGCCGGCGGCCGCGCCACGCTCGAAGCCTCGGGCGGAATCACGCTGGAAAACGTGCGCGCCATCGCTGCCACGGGCGTCGATCGCATTTCCATTGGCAGCCTGACCAAGGACGTGAGGGCGCTCGATCTGTCGTTGAGGCTCGCTGAAAACGGTCCCCCGACGGAACATTCAGGCTAATTGCCCGCCGGCTTTCCCCCGGCGTCGATCCACGCGACGTATTCCGATCGCTTGAGGCGGTAACGCGCAAGGCGGCCCTCGTCGAGATGCTTCATGGCATCCGCCAAAAGACGCATGAACGCTTCCCGATCCTGACCGGGGATGGCGCTGGCCGCTCGGCGAATGTTGGAGGCTGTGGCCGCCATTTTTCCCCTGACCAGCATTTGCACTGCGGCGATGAGTTCCTGTTGGTAACGGATTTTCAGCGGATCGGGCGCGGGCGGCGCTGCGGCGGCGGACAGATAGTTTTGGCACGAACGTTCGTAGGCCCACACGAAAACATCGCGCAGCAATTCGACGCGCCTGAATTCGTAAATGCCCAGCGTGCCTTCCGTATAAGCGAGTCCGGGCACGTCCAGGAACGACATCGGGCACAGGTTGTGTTTTATCAGCGGAATGTTGGCCCCGAGACGGGAGACCTGTTTGTTGACGTCCACAAACGGTTGCAGGTACGGAATCTGCACCATGAGGAAAAACGCCTGCTCGAACGGATCGGGGATTGCGCCCGCCTTGTCGAGAAGCAGCTTGAAACTGTCCTCGATGAATTGCGGCATTGCCAAGGGATGGAAGGCCGTGCCGAGAATTTTCAGCGGTTGGCGTCGCAGATGGCCGGAAACGCCGTCGTCGTGCAGCAGGTTCTGCGACAACACCGCATGCAGGTTCCGGAAAGTGAAAATATCGAAATCGATTTCGCCGGCGTTTTCGACCAGCATTTCGACGGCGGCCTTGTGATTGAGGATCGTCTGGGTTTCCAGGATATCCTTGCCTGCGGCGACCTTGCCGGACTCGAGCAGGCTTCTGGCGTCGTGCCGGGTGTAAGTATTGCCTTCCAGCCGGGAAGATGCCCAGGACAGATCCAGCGAGAACCGATCGACAATGCTGTTGGCGTAAGTTCCGGCAGCCTGCCCCGCTGCGGAAGTGTGCCCGATTTCGTGCAATTGGAGACGGATTGCATCGGGAAGATACTGGCTGATACCGGGTTCGTACCTTTCCAGGAACGCCAGGTCGTAACCTGCCGGGCCGCGTTGCGTCAGCGGTTGCCGGACCATGGCGCGGATTTCGGCGCCATCGCTCGAAACCGGCACATAAGGCTCATAGCTGGCGCCCGGTCCCGCCACGCGCCATGCGCCGCCCGGCGCTGGCGAAGCCGGGGCGCGAGGCTTGTAGACACGGGCCACGCTTCGACCCTCGTCGACGATGCGCCCGCACTTCACCAGATACACCAGCCTGCGCTGCAAGGTGCGGCGATTGATGTTCCCAAACCGCGCGGAAATCGCCTCATGCAACCCGGAGATGCCGATACCTTCGGGATGCTCCGCCACCATGGCCACGATCATCTCGAATTCACGCGCGTTTGCTGTCCGATTCATAATTTCCTCGCCCGGTTGAATGACAATTCGACGACAAATATTGTCGTGAGATTGGCGCGTATTATGTCGCAAAACACGAGCAAGAGAAACAAATGCAGCCAAGCCCCCGCCGCTCGCGCCCTGCCGGGTTTTCGTGTAGAATGCCGGGTGTTATTCCTTGGGCATAAGGCCCATTCCGCCGCGAACTCCTCATGCCATCTTCCCCGTATCTTCCCGCCATCGCCTGCACCGGCGACCGCACCCGCCGCCGCGGCGCTTTCTGCCTGTGCCTCGCCCTCGTCGCCACGCCGGTTGCCGTGTTGCTTTTCCTCAACCTCAAGCCCTTGTGGCTGCACGTCGAGCCGCTCGAAGGCAGCGCGTTCTTCCTTGTCGCCACCCTGTTCGGCCTGACGCTGGCTCTTGCGCCCGTCGTCGCCGTATTCAGCTGGCTGCTCGCGCTCTGGTTTGGCGTGGAAAGCGTCTACTCCCCGCGCCAGCGCACGACGCCGCTCGTCGATCGCATCATCGTCGGCGCGGGCATCGTTGCATGGTTCCTGCCCGCACTGGGCTTTCTGGCATCGGCGGTTCATGCCCTGTTTTCCGGGCGCGTGCACTTCGTACAACCCGCGCGCGACTACCTGCGCGCGGTCGATCCCATCGCCTATTGGCAAGGCGTCGGCTTCCTGTTCATCACCGCCGGTGTTTTCGCGTGGCTGGCCTGGCGATACTGGCAAGGCAAACTGCGCCGCCGCCCCGAAACGGTATAGCAATCGCCGTCGGAGCCGGCGCGGGGAAGTCCTTTTCCGACAAGGAAACTGGCCGACGGCAAACGTTTGTCAGCCATCATGCGCCGCCGGGCGCAGCCTCGCGGGCGATATCGAGCGCCTGCCCGACGCGGTCGACGCCATGGATCTCGATACCGGGGATGGTTTGGCGCGGAAGGTTGGCGCGGGGGACGATGGCGGTTTTGAACCCGAGTTTGGCAGCTTCCCTGAGGCGCTCCTGACCGCGCGGGGCGGGGCGGATTTCGCCTGCAAGGCCGACTTCGCCGAAAACGGCGAGACCGCGCGGCAGCGCCCGGTCGCGCAGGGAAGATGCGATGGCGAGCAGGATGGCGAGATCGGCGGCGGGTTCGGCGATCTTGACACCGCCGACGGCATTGACGAAAACATCCTGATCGAAACAGACGATGCCCGCGTGACGGTGCATGACGGCAAGCAGCATGGCGAGCCGCGCCGGTTCCAGTCCGACGGTGAGACGGCGGGGATTGGGGCTTTGGGTGGCATCGACGAGCGCCTGTATTTCGACGAGCAGGGGGCGGCTGCCTTCCTGGGTGATGAGGACACAACTGCCTGAAATACCAGAGTCATGCTGCGAGAGAAAGAGCGCGGAAGGATTGGCGACGCCTTTGAGACCGCGTTCGGTCATGGCAAAGACGCCGAGTTCGTTGACGGCCCCGAAGCGGTTCTTGAAGGCGCGGATGAGGCGGAAGCTGGAGTGGGCGTCGCCTTCAAAGTAGAGGACGGTGTCGACGATGTGTTCGAGCACGCGGGGACCGGCAAGCGCGCCGTCCTTGGTGACGTGGCCGACGAGGATGAGGGTGAGGCCGTTCTGCTTGGCGTGCCGGGTGAGTTGGGCGGCGCATTCGCGCACCTGGCCGACGGAGCCGGGGGCGGAAGAAAGATTCCCGGTGCAGAGTGTCTGGATGGAGTCGATGACGGCGATGCGCGGGGCGGTTTCGCGCAGGCGGTCGAGGATGTGTTCGAGCTGGTTTTCGATGAGCAACTGGAGACCGCCCGGTGTGAGTTGCAGCCGTTGGGCGCGCAGGGCGATCTGTTCGCCGGACTCCTCGCCGCTGACGTAGACGGCGGGGTATTTCCCGGCGAGTTCGCACAGGGCTTGCAGCAGGAGAGTGGATTTGCCGATGCCGGGATCGCCGCCGATGAGGACGACGCCGCCCGCGACGAGTCCGCCGCCGAGGACGCGGTCGAATTCGGCGATGCCGGAGGGGATGCGGGCTTCCTCGTGCGCTTCGAGCGAGGCGAGGGTTTGCATGCCCGCCATGGTGCCGGCAATGCCGACGCGACGCGCGGAGGGCGTATGGCCGGGGGCGGTTTCGACGAGGGTGTTCCATTCCCGGCATTGGGGGCATTGCCCCTGCCAGCGCGGCAGGCGCGCGCCGCAGCCGGTGCAGACATAAGCGGATTTCGTTTTCGTCATCGTGGGACTGTTTTATCCGGCATGCCGTTCATCGGGCGGCGCGGAGAGGAGGTTTTCCGGGGGACTTGCCGCCAATCGGGCGCACTCCGCTATGCGAAGCGGAGATGTGTGCGATTAGACCACAACCTTGCCCATCTTCCGCTGTTGGCGCGCTTTTGAGCACAGACAGGGAGGGCTTCATGTTATAAGACCGCTTCCATACGATCTCGACGGTTTGCCGGGCAATGCCTTTTGGGTTTTACATCATCATGGCGGCGCAGTTTTTTTCCGCGTTTGCCGACAACGCGGTGTTGTGGATTGCCATCGCCATGCTCCGGGGGGCGGAAGCGCCCGAGTTTCACGAGCCGTTGCTCAAGCTTTATTTCGTGGTTTCCTATGTAGTGTTGGCCGCGTTCGTCGGGGCTTTCGCCGATTCGATGCCGAAGTGGCGAGTGATGTTGACCAGCAATGCGGTGAAGATCGCCGGGTGTCTGTTGCTGTTCGCGGGCGTTCATCCCCTGTTTTCCTATGCCATCGTCGGATTGGGGGCGGCGGCTTATTCACCGGCCAAGTACGGCATCCTGACGGAATACCTGCCCCACCGTTTGCTGGTGGTCGCCAATAGCTGGATCGAAGGACTGACGGTGGGGGCGATCATCCTTGGCACGGTGGCGGGCGGTTATCTGACGCGCGGCAATGTGACCGGCTGGATCATCGCGCTGGATATCCCGGCCGTCGATACCGCCGCGCGGGCCGGGATTGCGGTCGTCGGCGTTTTTTATTTGCTGGCGGCGCTGCTCAATCTTTTCATTCCCGATACGGGCGTCGATCACAAGCCGCTGAAAAGCAATCTGGTTTATCTGATCCACGATTTTTCCCACTGTCTGAAACTGTTGTGGCGCGACAAACTGGGGCAGATTTCGCTGGCGGTGACGACGCTATTCTGGGGCGCGGGGCAGACGCTCCAGTTCATCGTCATCAAATGGGCGGCAAGCAATCTCGGTCTCATGGAGTTGTCGGACGCGACGCTCTTGCAAGGGGTGGTGGCTGTCGGCATTGCCGTCGGCGCGGTGCTGGCTGCGCGCTTCGTCAGTCTGCGCAAGGCGGCCAGCGTGATTCCGCTCGGCATTATGATGGGGCTGGTGATGCTCGTGATGCCGCACATCACCAATGTGGCGGCCGCCAAGGTGGCGCTGGTCATCATCGGGGTGCTCGCCGGGTTTTTCGTCGTGCCGATGAATGCGCTTCTCCAGCACCGCGGCCATGTCCTGATGGGGGCCGGGCATTCGATCTCGGTGCAGAATTTCAATGAAAATCTTTCCATCCTGTTGATGCTTTCGGGCTATGCGCTGCTGCTCTGGCTCGATTTGTCGATCAACACGATGATTTACATTTTCGGTTTCTTCCTCGCAGGCTCCATGTACTTGATTAAACGTTGGCACGAGGCCAACCAGCGCGTGGCGGACAACGTTGCCAAGCTCGACGAGGTGGAGTGAGCGCGCCGCCGGACTGCCGCGGCGCGTTTCAGTGCGCTTCTTTTTCCATGAAGGCGCGCGCGAAGCAAAGGTCTTCCCACGCTTTGCTTTTATCCAGCGGGTTGCGCAGCAGATAGGCGGGGTGATAGGTGACGAGCACGGGTATGCCGCCGCGCTCGAAACGCTTGCCGCGCGCGCCGGCAATGCTGATTTCGCGCCCGATCAACGCCTGCGCCGCCGGGCGGCCCAGCGCGATGAGCAGCCGGGGCTGGATGAGGGCGATTTGGCGGTCGAGAAACGGCAGGCAGGCGGCGATTTCCGCCGCTTCGGGCGTGCGGTTGTATGGCGGGCGGCATTTGACGGCATTGGCGATATAGACATCCTTGCCGCGTTCGAGGCCGATGGCCGCGAGCATGTTGTCGAGCAATTTTCCGGCTTGCCCGACGAAAGGCTCGCCGCGCCGGTCTTCTTCCGCGCCCGGCCCTTCGCCGACGAACATCCAGCGCGCGCCGCGGTCGCCGACGCCGGGCACGGCCTGCTCACGTTGTTTGCAGAGCGCGCAGGCGCGGCAGGCGCGGATGGTCTCTTCGAGCGCGGGCCAGTCCAGTGTGGCGATGTGGCCGGCGGAAACCGCCATGGGCGCGGGTTCCGGGGCGGCAATGGGCCTTGCCGGGATTGCGCGCTGAGTGGTTTGCTCGCGGGCGGCGGCTTCTCTCGCGTTCTCTCCGGCGGGAGGTGCCGGCGGGCTTGCCGGTTCGGCTGCGGCTGCGGCTTCGGCTTCGGCTTCAGCGGCGCGCAGCCGCCACAGGGGCGAGAGGCCCATTTCGCGGAGAATGGCGGCGCGGCGCGGCTTCACAGGCTGCAACTCATCACGATGGCGTCCTCGCGCCCGCCGGACGAGGGGTAATAGCCCGTGCGGCGTCCGATTTCGACGAAACCGGCGCGCCGGTACAGTGCGAGGGCGCGCGCATTGGAGGGGCGCACTTCGAGGAAAAACCGGCGGCCATCGTTGTGCCGGGCTTCGTCCATCAGGAATTCGAGCAGGCGACAGCCAAGGCCGCGCCCTTGTTCGCCGTCCGTCACGCTGATGTTGAGCAGATGGGCTTCGTCGAGCACCATGAACGCGACGGCGTAAGCCACGGGCGAAGCGCCATCGTACATCAGGCGGCAGAAATGGCCCGAGGCGAGTGAATCGGTGAAGTTCCGCCGCGTCCATGGAAAGGCATGCAGGTTGGCTTCCTGCGCCGTCACCCAGTCGAGATCGCCTTCTTCCATGGGAACGAAGCGGAACGTCATGCCCTGTTTCCCCGTGCGAGGCGTTCGGCGGTGGTCAAGGCCACTTTATTGCGCACATAGAGAGGCGCGGCGCGTTCGGGCGGCACGATGTCCGTCCGGCCCGCCGCTACCGCCAGGCGGGCGATCGTTTCCGCCGAGGGAACGGCCAGCGGATCGCAGCCGGCGAGCGATATACACACGGCGGCGAGCGATGTTTCGCAGGCGGCGAACGCCGATCCCAACCCGAAATATCCGCCTTCCGGCGGCGGCAAGGCTGCGGGTGCGCAGCAGGCGGGGGCGGCGAGTTCGACCGGCAGGCCGTTTTCGATCCGATAGCGTCCGTGGTAAATCTCGCCCATGCGCGCGTCGGTCGCCGTCAGGGCCAGGGGCAGGGGCGATTGCGCTGCCAGCGCCGCCAGGCTGCACACGGGGATCACGCCCAGTCCCGCACCGAGGGCAAGCCCTTGCGCGACGCCGCAGGCCAGCCGCAGGCCGGTAAAAGCGCCGGGGCCAGCGCCGAAGGCCACGGCGTCGAGCGCGCCGATGCCGAGTCCGCCTTCGGCCAGCAAGGCACGGGCTGCGGCGAGGATGTGTTCGGAATGATTGGTGTGTCCTTCGATCCAGCGCAGGCGCGTTTCGCCGCCGAAACGAAGCGCGACGCTGGCGCGTTCGCAGGAAAATTCAAAGGCCAAGAGTTTCATCGTGCCGGTATTCTACCGGGCGCGCGCTTGGTCGCCGCGGTGCATGAAGGCTGTCGGTGAAGGTGTCGGCGATGCGGAAGTCCATCTCGATCACTCGTGGAGGTTTGCTTGCCCGGACACATGGATTTGCCATTCCTTGCACAGCTTGCGAAATGAACGGCTGTTATCGAATGCCTGCTGTAGATCGATCTGGGCAGTAAAAGCAGGCTGATCCAGAACCTCGCTGTATGCGCCATTCTGCATGTGCTTCCTCATCCAGCCTTTGGCATTACGGGGACGCTCGGCTTGAATAATCTCGTCGGGTGAAAGAGAAAAGCCGCGAACTCCATGCAAAGAATGTGCTGCCGCAATGAACCAGGCCTCGAACTCCCGGTTTGCCAATACAACGGACAAACGCCGGTGCGCAATGT
This sequence comes from Azoarcus sp., assembly GCA_031265765.1. Taxonomy (GTDB): domain Bacteria; phylum Pseudomonadota; class Gammaproteobacteria; order Burkholderiales; family Rhodocyclaceae; genus WRNU01. The sequence continues at coordinate 2,511 of JAISCE010000077.1, read as the reverse complement.
ACTGCCGTGCTCGATCATGGATTTTCTGACCAAGGCTGGCCGGACAATCATTGTCGGCATCCAGCACAATCAAAATCCAGCCATCTTTGCCACTCTTGGCTGCGGCCAAAAGTAACTGTCTGCGAAATTCGTCGTCTTTATTCAGGAATTTGTCACGCCGGACACGGATTGGCTGCAATGGGTTGACCAAAACAGTGGAGTGCCATTCCGAAGACAACCTTCGCAACAAAACCGGCAAAGCAGAGACCTCTCCGTCTCCCTCGACGATGGATGCTATCTGAATCATTGCTGCAACTGTCCGAACAGATCGGCTTGGATGGCGCTCTGCTGTTCGATGACGGTACGATCGGGGGCCAGCTGGTTCAGGCGCAACAATTCACCGGCGGAAAACAGATGGTCACGCAACACCTGCCGAGATGCTTCGTCCAGCCGCGTAATGAGGGTTTCCCCGCCCTCGGAGACGACGGAGAGAATTGAATCCACGTCGATGTCTAGGGCGTCCAACAAATCCGGGCTGTGGCTGGTGACAAGAACCTGCGTCTCTTTGGCGGCATGAACCAGCACTTCACGCAAGGCGGCGCTGGCGGCCGGGTGTAAGGCGGTTTCCGGCTCCTCGATACCAATTACCGTGGGAGAGTAATCAATATTGCTTTGCAGCAGTGCCGTCATGACCCCGAGAGCGCGCAAGGTACCATCGGACATATTCTGTGCAAGGAATTTCCATGGATGCTTCGCGCCCGCCATTTTCTGACGAAATTCCAATGTTTCCATGGGACCGATGGCTTTTCGCTCCATGCCATGCACCATGGGAACCACCGATTGCAGATATTCTCTGATGGTCTTCACGCGATCAGGCGCGGATCGCTCCAGATGGCCAATGACGCTGGCGATGTTTTCGCCTACGGACTTGAGCAAGCGGCCATCCTGCGGCTTTTGAAGATCGCGCATCAGCTTGGGGTTCAAGTTGTAGAAGCCCATCGCGGTCAAGGCGTCGAATACCGGCCTGAAGGCTGTCAGGCCCGAGGCAGCCACCAGCGCCAGACGGTCTTCGGTAACCACTGGGAAGACGGCTTCGCTGCCATCGCGCAACTTGCCTTTGTCGATGCGGAAAAACGGACCTTTCCCGATGCCCGTGATGACGCACTCCTCATGCCGTACCTCATAAACACCATTGGGCATGGCGCCAATCTCGAAGGCATACCAGCCGTCGCGACCATCACGGAGATGGAACTCCAGCCGAATGCCAAAGTGAGTCGGATGACCGCTGGAGCGTCGCCGCACATCGTTCAGGCCGCCACGCTCATTGATGGCACTGTCCAACGAGCCTGCCAAGGCATCTCGAACGAAATGCAGCGCATCCAGAAAATTGCTCTTGCCCGCGCCGTTTTGCCCCACCAAATAAGTGAGTGGTTTCAGATGGACGTCGCAACAGCCGATGCTCTTGAAATTTCTGAGTACGACACGCTGGATGAAAATGGAGTCTTGCACGGTAGCGGTTCCGGAAAGTTGATGGCAACGCAATCGCAGGAGGTTATGTCCCATTGATCCATGTTACGTCACTTTGAACACCTTCATCACCTCATCCCCAAGGTGATTGATGATACCCACGCTTCCGCATTCTGAATCGGCCTTGGCGGCGATGGAGGCATCGATTTCCTTCTGGCGGGCGATGCGGGCTTGCCACCATTCGGTATGTAGATGCTTAATCTTCCGTACTTGAGCCGGGCGGTCAACCAACCTTGTAGTCGTTAGCCGATGACGGCCTTCGCCAGGTTCAATGCCATTGCGTCCTCCTCATGCCTTTTGTTCAAAGCGCAGGAATTCCAGCAGCCGCTTCGATTCGACGATCTCGTCGTGCGGAACCAGAATGTACTTCCATGGTTTGCCGCCAACGCTTGCGGCGTGGCCGGAGGCATATTTGCACCAGCGGACGGCTGCGGCCGCCTTGGCTTTCACTTCGTCGGTTTTCAGGTCGTCCCGCTTCTTGGTCTCGACCATCAGGATGAACGAATCCATCTCCGCCACGAAGTCGGGAACGTATTCCGGCTGCTCCGCGTCCAGCTTGTAATAGATCTGGAATTGCCCTTTCGCGGGCCTGAACCACTTGCCAGCATCGCGTTCGAGAATGACGGCGAAACGCCGCTCCGTATCCGAATCGAACTTCTGGAGCGGGTACAGGCACTTCGTGAATCCGCCGAACAGCATCGTCTTGATGCGTCCCGCGTCCTCCACGGTTTCGCGGAAATGGCGCGGCGCCCGACCCGCCGTGGTGGTGTAGTTGCAGGGCTTGAGTTCCGTGAAACCACGACTGACCTGCACCTCGAAGTCCGTAGCCTCTTCAAAGAAGTGCGCCATCATCTGCGAGTGGATTTCTTTGGCAATGGTCTTGCGCTGCCCGTCCAGCACATTGAGTGCATCGGCTTCCGAGAGATAGCCGTTCAGGTGCCGCGCCATCTGCCCCGCAAGGTCGTAGAGCAGATCGGCGTGGGTGAAGTAGTCGATGTCGTCGAA